>NZ_JBEYJJ010000015.1:0-144739 GCF_040636215.1 Streptomyces sp. NPDC006687
GGCCCCCCCGCCGCCCCCGCGGGGGCCGCCCCCGCCCCACCACAACTATTACAAAAAAACCTGTCCCGGGCGGGCCCCCCCCCCCCCCCCGGGGGGGGGGGGCCCCGCCCCCCCCCCCCCGCCCCTCAGCCGTCCACCGTCAGAACGCTCAGAACACCTCCGCGACCAGCCTCTTCTGGGCCTCGGCGAACAGCGCGCCCACCTCCATCATCCCGAGCCGGGCGTCCCCGCAGGTCAGCGAGGCCGTGAAGGTCGTGGCGCCGTCGGGTGAGGCGAACATCAGCGCCCCCCAGCCCCACATGCCCCCGTTGTGGGTGTAGACGGTGCGGCCGTCCTCCGTCTCCTGCACGAACAGTCCGAGGCCGTAGCCCATCTTGGGATGCGGCGTGCGCATCTCCTCCAGCAGCGGGGCGGGCAGGATCCGGCCGCCCATGAGGGCGGAGAAGAAGGTGTGCAGGTCGCGGGTGGTCGAGATCATGTCTCCGGCGGCGGAGATCCACGAGGGGTTCGCGCGGGTCACGTCGAGGGTCTTCCACTCACCGTCGTGCTGGTACGTGTAATACGCGTGCGGGTGCGGTTCGGGGATCTCCGGCGAGGCGTCCGGCACCACGGTGCCCGACAGGCCCAGCGGGGTCAGGATCCGGCGCCGCATCTCCTCGCCGTACGGGCGTCCGGTGACCTCCTCGACCAGCAGGCGGAGCAGCACGTAGTTGGTGTTGGAGTAGCTCCAGTCCGTCCCCGGCTCGAACCGCGCGGGCTTGGAGAGGGCCAGCCGCACCAGCTGCTCCGGGCTGTAGGTGCGCATCAGGCCGTCCACCCACTCCTGGCCCTCCCAGGCGATGCCCGGCGCGACCGTGCCGTCCTCGTAGTGCTCGCCGGTGAAGTTGAACAGGCCGCTGGTGTGCTGGAGCAGCATCCGCAGGGTGATCCGGGGGTCCAGCTCGTACCCGGGGAGGTGGCCGGCGACGGGTCCGTCGAGTTCCAGCCGGCCCTCGGCCACCAGGAGGAGGACGAGGGTGGCGGTGAAGACCTTGGTGTTGCTGCCGATCCGGAAGTGCCCGTCGGCGGGCGGGGTGGCGCTGGAGCCCAGCTCGGCCACACCGGCGCAGCCGACCCATTCGCCGTGCGGGTCGTTCACCCGCAGCTGCGCCCCGGCCCAGCCGGAGTCGACGATGTCCTGGAGGGCCTGCTGGAGTGCGGGGCGGTTCTGCTCGGTCATGGTGGTGTGCTCCTCGGGTAAGTGCGGTGAGTACGTCATGCGGTGCGGCGCTCAGAGGCTGCGGGCGGTGATGTCGCCGTACGAGGTGGTCGCGCGGAGGGTGAGGGCGGCCGCGGAGCCGTCGGTGTTCGCCAGCGCGTTGTGGATGCGGCCGTGGCCGGTGCCGGCGTCGAGGGTGGCGCTGACCCCGCGGGCGGCGCCGACCGTGATGGCGCCGTGCTGGGTGGTCAGCGTGACGGCGCCCCGGACGGCCTCGGTGACGGTGATGTCACCCTTCTGGGTGCTGATCCGCGCGGGACCGCCGAGGCGGCCGAGGACGACGTCGCCGGCCTGGAGGGTCACCCGGGCGGACGCGGCCTCCTCCAGCTCGACCTCGGCATGCGCGCCCTCCAGGACGACGTCCCCCAGCCGTCCGGCGGCGCGGAACCCGGCGACGGCCACCGTCGCCTCGACGGTCGAGCCGGCGGGCAGCTGGACGGTGACCTCCACGGAGCCGGAGTCGCCCATGATCCGGCTCCTGGCGGGTGCGGCGGCGATCGTGAGGACCCCGTCGCGGAACTCGACGGTGGTCTCACCGGCCGCCTTCACGTCCCGGTTCTTGGAGGCGTCGGCCGGGCGCACCTCGACGGTGGCGTCGGCGCGGTCGGCGGCGATGAGCTGGATGCGTCCGGCGGGGATGTCGAGGACGGTCCGGACGGGGGCGGCGGCGGGGTACGTCTGCATCGTGGTCTCCTGGACTCCGCTTCGTTTCTGACAGGAGAAACGCTAAGTTGCGTTCGCTGGAGTGGCAACGACATCGTTGCGCAGGATGCACATAATCCCAGCTCAGAACTGTGAAATCGTTGCATCGGTTCCGAATCTAACGCAACGAAATCTCGGAGTTCATTGCAATGAACTGCGACTGAACGCTATGCTGGACCGCCGACCGACCCCTCAGGAGGACGCCATGCCCGGAGGCAGACTCACCCAGTCCGAACGCCAGCAGATCGCGCTGGGGCTGGCCGACGGACTCGCCTACGCCGAGATCGCCCGCCGGCTCGACCGCCCGACCTCGACCGTCACCCGCGAGGTCATGCGCAACGGCGGCCCCGCCTCCTACCGCGCCGACCTCGCCCACCGCGCCACCGAGCACCGGGCCCACCGCCGCAAGCAGGCCGCGCCCCGCGGGGCCGCCACGCCGCCGCTGGCCCACGGCCGCGACCCCGAGGCGGTGGCGGCGTACGAGGAGACGTTCACGACGGTCCTGATCGCGACGGGCACGCCCAAGATGATGGCCCGGGTGATGACCTGCCTCTACACCAGCGACTCCGGCAGCCTCACCGCGGCGGAACTCGTCCAGCGGCTCCAGGTCAGCCCGGCGTCGATCTCCAAGGCCATCGCCTACCTGGAGTCCCAGGGGCTCGTCCGCCGGGAACGCGACGAACGCCGCCGCGAGCGGTACGTCTGCGACAACGACGTCTGGTACCAGTCGATGATCGCCAGCGCCGAGGGCACCGCCCAGCTGGCCGAAACCGCACGTCAGGGCGTGGGCGTCCTCGGCGCCCAGACTCCCGCCGGGGTCCGGCTGGAGAACATCGCGCGGTTCGTGGACTTCGTCTCCGAGAGCATCGCCCGCGCGGCGGAACAGGCCCGCGAGATCCTCCACACCAAGCCGGAACCGGCCGCCCCGACGGCGGACCCGGACGAGGCCGCCTGAGGAAACCTCTCCGGCGCCGTCACATCGGCGTCCCGCCACGGGTCAGGGGGGTGAAGGCCGTCGCACCGGGCGACGGCCGCCACCGGAAGGCAGCAGCCATGACGGACACCCCGACCGCCCCGACCGCCCCGATCTCGCGCATGCCCGACCCGGGCGCGTTCGTGCCGGAGCTGGCCGACGTCAGCTCCGCCCTCTTCCGCGCCACCGGCAACCGGTCGGTGCCCCGCAGCACGATGAGCCTCGTCCACCTGCGGGCGGGGCAGATCGTGAACAACACCTACCTGACGGTCCTGAACACCGGCTTCCTCCGGAAGGCCGGGGTGTCCGAGGAGCGGATCACCTCGGTCGCCTCCTGGCAGGACTCCCCGTACTTCAGCCCCGCCGAACGCGCCGCCCTCGCCCTGGCGGAGGCCACCTTCCAGCCGGCCGCCCCCGGGCGCGAGCGCGTCCCGGACGAGCTGTACGCGGAGGCGGCGAAGCACTACGACCAGAAGGCGCTGGCCACCCTGACCATCGCCATCGGCCAGATCGGCTTCTTCATCGCCCTGGCCGTCATCGGCAAGCCGCAGCCGGTGGAGTCGCTGGCCGCGCGGCAGTGGGACTGACCGGCGCCGCCGGCCGCAGGACGCGGCGCATCCGGCCTACCAGGCCAGCTGCGCGATCTCCTCCGCCACCACCGCGCACGCGTCCGCCGCCGGGTCGATCAGGGGGAAGTGGCCGACCCCCTCCACCAGGGTCAGCCCGACGATCTCCCCCGCCTTCGCCGCCGCGGCCGCGTACGACTCCGCCACCGCGGGCGGCACCACGATGTCCTCGCGCCCCTGCACGACCGCCGTGGCGATGCCCGTCGGAAGGAGCGAGGCGGGATCCGCCGAGGGGCGGCGCTCCTCCCAGTGGGCCGGGCCGCCCAGCAGCTGCGCGCAGGCTCCGCCGCACACGCCGAGCTCCTCCGCGACCCCGAAGTCCGCGACGGGGGCCAGCGCCACGACCCCGCGCAGCGCCGGAGGAGCGGGCAGCCGCCACGGGGAGCCGGACGGCAGGACGTGCCGGGCGGCCGCCCACAGGGCGAGGTGGCCGCCCGCGGAGTGGCCCGTGACCACCGTCCGGCGGGGGTCGGCGGCGGGCAGGGCCGCCGCGACGAGGCCGGGCAGGGCGTCCATGGCGGCGGCCACGTCGTCGAAGGTCTCCGGCCAGCGACCCGCCACCGGTCCCCCGGAGCCCTGGCGGGGGAGGGAACTCCCGCGCCGGTACTCCACGTTGGCGACGGCGAAACCCCGCCGGGCCAGGAAGTCCGCGAACGGGGTGACGTGCTGGCGGTCGTAGGGGGCCCGCCAGGCGCCGCCGTGCAGGACGACGACGAGCGGGGCCGGGCCGGTGCGGTCCCCGCGCGGGGCGTAGAAGTCGATGACCTGGTCGGGGTGTTCCCCGTACGCGGCGCTCGCGTCCGGTGCGACCGGGGGGTGTGCGAAGGCCGCCTCGGCCTCGGCGGCGTCCCGTTCGACTGCGGGGTCCGTCATCGGCTCGACCTCTCGGTAACGCGTGTCGGTAACGCGTGTGACAGCGGGGACAGATGTTCCGGTGATCCGGCAGAGCGGGACCGTATCAGCCTGCCACGCGCCGCTGTCCTCCGGGACGAGTCCGCACGGAGGCGGGCGGAGCCGCAGCCCCGCCCGCCCGGTGGAGTGACGTTTCGCTAGGGGGTCACCCGAAAATGTGACCCAGCGTGCGCGCCGCGCGCTCGGCGTCGGCGAATCCGACGTAGAGCGGGGTGAACCCGAAGCGCAGGACGTCGGGGGCGCGGAAGTCGCCGACGACGCCCCGGGAGATGAGCTCGGCCATCACCTCGCGGGCGCCTTCCGTCCGCAGGGAGACCTGGCTGCCGCGGCGGCCGTGCTCCCGCGGGGTGACCACCTCGACCCGGCCCTGCGGGACGTACGCCGCCACGCAGTCGAGGAAGAAGTCGGTCAGCGCCAGGGACTTGGCGCGCACGGCCTCGACGTCCACCCCCTCCCAGGCGTCCAGCGCCGACTCCAGAGCCAGCATGGACAGGATGTCCGGCGTCCCCACCCGCACCCGGGCCGCACCCTGCGCGGGCGTGTACCGGGGCTCCATCGCGAAGGGCTCGGCGTGGCTGTTCCAGCCGGGCAGCGGGGAGTCGAAGGCACCCTGGTGGCGCGCGGCGACGTAGAGGTACGCCGGGGAACCGGGCCCGCCGTTGAGGTATTTGTACGTGCAGCCGACCGCGAGGTCGACGGCGTGCGCGTCGAGGCCGACGGGCAGGGCTCCGGCGCTGTGGCAGAGGTCCCAGACGATCAGCGCGCCCGCGGCGTGGGCGGCTTCCGTGAGGGCGGGCAGGTCGTGGAGCCGGCCGGTGCGGTAGTCGACGTGGTTGAGCAGGACCACGGCCGTGCCCTCGTCCATCGCGCCCGCCGCCTCGGACGGGTCGACGGGGACGAGCTCCAGGCCGGTCATCCGGGCGGCGGAGGCGGCGATGTAGCCGTCGGTGGGGAAGGTGGTGGCGTCGACCAGCATCCTCGTGCGGCCGGGCGCGGCCAGGCGGGCCGCGCCGACGAGGGCCTTGAAGAGGTTGACGCTGGTGGAGTCGCCGACGGTGACCTGGCCGGGGGCGGCGCCGACGAGCGGGGCGATCCGGTCGCCGATCCGCTCGGGGGCGGTCCACCAGCCGCTCTCGTCCCAGGAACGGATGAGCAGCTCGCCCCACTGGCGCTGGACCACGTCGGCCACCGCGCCGGGAACGCCGGCCGGGAGGGCGCCGAGGGAGTTGCCGTCGAGGTAGACGAGGCCCTCGGGGAGGGTGAAGCGGGCGCGGAGCTTGCCGAGGGGGTCCTCGGCGTCGAGGCGGGCGGCGCGGTCCGCGAGGTCGGGGAGGCCGTCGGGCTTCATGTCAGACATGGCTGCGGGCCGTCCAGAGCTCGGGGAAGACGTTCTTCGAGGCGCGCTTCTCCAGCCAGGCCACCCCGGCGGAGCCGCCGGTGCCGGTCTTGGCGCCCATCGCGCGGCGGGTGGCGACCAGGTGGTCGTTGCGCCAGCGCCAGACGAGCTCGGCCACATCGGTGAGGACCTCGCCGAGGCGGTGCAGGTCGGCGTGGGCCCCGGACGGGTCGGCGTACAGGCCGGTCCAGACGGCCTCGACGGCCGGGGAGGGCTCGTAGCGCTGGGAGACGTCCCGGTCGAGGACCGACTGCGGGACGGGCAGGCCGCGGCGGGCGAGCAGGCGCAGGGTCTCGTCGTAGAGGGAGGGCTCCTGGAGGGCCTTCTCCAGCTCGGCGTGGACGCGCGGGGCGCCGCGGTGCGGGACCAGCATGGACGCGGACTTGTCGCCCAGCAGGAACTCCATCCGGCGGTACATCGCCGACTGGAAGCCGGAGCCCTCGCCGAGGGCGCCGCGGTAGGCGTTGAACTGCGCGGGGGTGAGCTGGGCCAGCGGCCGCCAGGAGTGGTTGAGCGCCTCCAGCTCCCTGAGGGATCGTTTCAGCGCGTCCATCGCCACCGGGATGTCGTCCTCGCGCAGGGCGCGTGCGGCGGTCTCCCACTCGTGGACGATGACGGTGAACCACAGCTCCATGACCTGGGTCGTGACCAGGAAGACCATTTCGCCCGGGTCGTCCGAGCGCAGGTGCTGGAGGTGGGTGAGGACGTCCGCCTGGACGTAGTCCTCGTAGGGGGTGGTGCCGTCGAAGTCGAGGTTCGGGGTGTCCGAACCGGCTCCGGAGGCATCAAGGGCGTGCGACATCTCTGTCTCCTCGACACGTGCTTCCGGGTAGCGGTCCGCTCCTTCCGACTCGGCAAGTGGAGCCCCGGTCCCCTGCATCGCATCATAAACAGGAGATCCGGGGCGTCTCTAGGGCAGCCGGTCAGGGCGTTATGCGAGCGTGTCCGCCGCGGTGGGCGAGGAGTCGCGCAGGAAGGCCGCGCAGCGCTCGTACTCCTCCTTCTCGCCGATGGCCCCGGCGGCCCGGGCCAGGGCGTGCAGGGCGCGCAGGAAGCCGCGGTTGGGCTCGTGCTCCCACGGCACCGGGCCGTGGCCCTTCCAGCCGGCCCGGCGCAGGGCGTCCAGGCCGCGGTGGTAGCCCGTACGGGCGTACGCGTACGACTCGACGGTCCGGCCGGCGGCGAACGCCTCGTCGGCCAGGGCGGCCCAGGCCAGGGAGGACGTGGGGTGGGCGGCGGCCACCTCGGCGGGGGCGGTGCCGGCGGCGAGGGCCTCGCGGGGCGCGGGCTCGTCGGGGAGGTGGGTGGGGGCGGGGCCCCCGAGCAGGTTCTGGTGAATCGACATGGGATCAGTGTGTCCGACGCGACGGGGCCGGCGCCCCGCCGACGGCGTCACCGCGCCCGGTGGTGGGGACCCCACCACCGGGCGGGCGAGCGCGGTGACCGGCCCACCTCCCCGAACAGGGGGTGCTCGGCGGACGGTAGAGGGGCAGTGGACGCACGCCGAGGGGGGCATGTCGTGAATGCGGGCATGAGCAGCAGGACCATCACGGGGACGGGGACCACCGCGGGGGCGGCGGGGAGCGAGAGGAGCGGGGCGGGAAGCGGGACCGGGGGCGGCGGGACGGGGCGGCCGGATCCGGCCCGGGAGGTGGCCGACGACCTGTGCGCGGCCGTGTTCTCCTCGCTGCGCCGCAAGGACCAGCGCGAGAAGGGCCGCCAGTACGTCCAGGGGCTGCTGGCCCTGCCCGGCCGCAAGTCGATGCGCGGGATCGCCGGCCAGGTCGGCGGCGGGGCGGCCGAGCAGAGCATGCACCACTTCATCTCCGGCTCCACCTGGGACTGGCAGCCGATCCGCGCCAACCTCTCCCGGTTCCTGGAGGCGGCCAGTCCGCTGACGGCGTGGGTGGCGCAGCCGATGGCCATCCCCAAGGGCGGGGAGCACTCGGTGGGCGTGGCCACCCGCTTCGACCCGCACCAGGGGCAGATGTTCCGGGGCCAGCAGGCGTTCGGGACCTGGTTCGCCTCGGCCGCGCTGGTCACGCCGGTGGGCTGGGAGATGTTCCTCCCGGAGCCGGACCCGGACCCGGACCCGGATCAGGATCAGGATCAGGAAACGAGACCGGCAGCCGCACCGGCAGCGGCATCCGCAGCGGCGCCGGACACGCAGCACGCCGCGCGGGCCGCCTACGAGGAGGCCGCCGCGGCCGCCGTGATCTCCACGGTGCGGCGCAGCGGGAGCCCGGTGCGCCCGGTCGTGCTCGACATCCGGCAGATCGGGACCCGGTCCACGATGAACCGTTTCGCCGAGGCCGGGCTGCCCGTCATCGCCCGCATCGGCCCCTCCACTCCGCTGCTCGTCACCGATCCGGCGCTGCCGGGGCACGGCGCGGGGGCCCGCTGCGCGCGGGACGTCCTCCAGTCGGTGAAGGGGCTCAGCACGCCGGTGGAGTGGAACGATCCGGATCCTGCTGCCGGAGGCGGCCGCCACCGCAGCACCCTCGCGGTCGCGGTGCGGGTGATGATGCCCGACCCCTCCCCGGCCCGCCGCCGCCACCTGCTGCTGGTCGGCGAGTGGACGGACCCGCGGCGCCCCCCGTCGCAGCTGTGGGTGACGGACCTGGTGCGGCTGCCGGTGGGTCCGCTGCTGCGGCTGACGAAGCAGGGCCGGCGGGTGGCGTTCGCCGCCGAGCACAGCGGACAGGAGGCGGGGCTGCGCGACTTCGCGGGGCGGGCACTGCCCGGCTGGCACCGGCACGTGACCCTGGCCTCGGTGGCGCACGCCGCCCGCGCGCTGACGGCGGCGGAGGGCTACGGGGCCTCGTACGGGGCCGCGTAGGGGGAGGCCGCCGACCGGCCGGCGGCGGCGCGGCGGTCGTGCAGGACCGTACGGGTCCTGCGCAGCCGCAGCGCCATCTGGATCTCCAGCGCCCGGGCGGGCTTCTGCCAGTCGGGGCCGAGGAGTTCGCCGATGCGCTCCAGACGGCGCGAGACGGTGTTGGGGTGGACGTGGAGGGCCTCGGCGGCGTGGGTGGGGCTGGCGCCGGAGGCGAAGTACTCCTCCAGGGTGCGGGTCAGCTCGGTCGGCCGTCCGGTGTCGTACTCCAGGACGGGACCGATGGTGCGGGCGATGTACGCCTCCACGTCGTGGTCGGCCGACAGCAGCAGCCCGAGGAAGCCCAGTTCCTGGAGGGAGGCCGTGCCGCCGGCCCCGCCCAGGGCGGTCAGCGCGTCGAGGCAGCGCACCGCCTCGGCGTAGACGCGGGCCACCTCGCCCGGGCCTCCGGTGGGTCCGGCGGCGCCGGTGGACACCGCGTGGCCCAGCAGCGGGGACAGCTCGCCGGAGACCCGGTGGGCGGCGTCGGAGGCGTCGGTGCCGGGCAGGACCAGGGCGATGCAGCCCCGGCGGACGCCCTTGAGGCCGCCCGTCCGGTAGGCGTACGAGGTGGCCCAGGCGACGGCCTTGCCCAGCTCGCCGCCCTCGGGCCGGGAGACGACCACCACGTGCGGGCGGTCGAGGTCGATGCCGAGCCGGCGGGCCCGTTCCAGCAGGTGCAGGTCGACGGAGTGCGGCCGGTCGAGGAGGTCGGCGAGGAGCTCGTCGTGGACGGGCCCCTCGGCGGCGGCGGTGCCCCGCTGGATCAGCATCAGGCAGGCCACGGACTGGGCGGCCAGCTGGAGCAGCCGTACGTCCTCGTCGGCGAGGGGGGCGGAGGCGCTCAGCAGCAGCACCCCGAGGTCCTCGGCGCCGGCCAGGACGGGGGCCAGCCACAGGTCGCCGGGCAGCCGGACGGGGCGGCGGTCGGTCAGCGCCTGGAGGGCCCCCTTGGTGACGGCCTCCTCGTCCAGGCCGGGCAGCTCCCCCGTGGCGGTCAGCGGGCGCCCGCCCGGGTCGCGCACCTGGAGGACGCCGTCCAGCGCGTCGGCGGTGGCCCGGGCCAGGGTGGGCAGTCCGGCGCCGTCCAGCACGAGCCCGGCGAGGCGGGCGTGGCACTCCCACAGGTAGCGGACGCGGGTGAGGGCGGTGTGGGTGCGCGAGCCGAAGGCTTCCAGCTCGGTGACCTGGTCGCGGGTCTGCTCCAGCAGCCGCGCCTTCTCGATGGCGACGGCGGCCAGGTCGGCGAGGGAGAGCATGACGCCGATCTCGTCCGGGGTGAACTGCCGTACGGCGCGGTCGGATCCGTACAGGGCGCCGAGCGTGGAGTCCCCGCGGCGCAGCGGGACGGCGATGATCGCGTGCAGGTCCTCCGCCTCCACGACGGCATCGATGGCGGGGGCGTGCGCGATGGTGGGGTCCGTGAGGTAGTCGGGGGTCCACACCGGGGAGCGGCGGGCCTGGGCGATGCTGCCGAGGCCGCGGCCGGTGCCGAGCTCCAGGCCGGCGTTGAGGGCGGTGGTCTCGCCCTCGGAGGTGCGGACGTAGGCCGATCCGTCGGGACGGCTCAGGGAGAGCCAGGCCATGTCGAAGCCCAGGAGGCGCCGGGCGCGGCGGGTGATCAGGCGGAGCAGTCCGTCGATGTCGTAGGGGGAGGTGAGGTCGTGGGCGGTGTCGACGAGCGCGGTGAGGGCGGCTTCGCGCTGCCGGCTGCGGTGCGCGCGGGCCTGGACGGAGCGGGCCAGTTCCAGGGCGCGGGTGAGCGCGTCGAGGGTGGCGTCGTCGGCGCCGGCCGCGCGCGCCCGCGTCAGCAGCGCCTCGTACTGCGCCGGCGGGGCGTCCTCCGCGAGCAGTTCCAGTACGGCCAGTGCGCCCGCGTCATCCCCCCGCATCCTGCCGACCCCCTCCGACCAGCTGTTTTCCCCCGCGTCCCGTCCCGAACCTAGGTTCCGGGCGACGCAGGGTCAAGCACCGGCCACAGCTCGGCCGGTCAGCGGCACGGGGCGCCCGCCAGGGGCAGTCCGGGGGCCGGGCGGGCGGCGCGCAGGGCGGTGACACGGGCTTCGGCCCGGCACACCGCCGCCAGGTAGGCCCCGCCGGGGCGGGGGCCGCCGGCCGCGCGCAGGACCGCGAGTTCCAGGAGCAGTTCGCGGTGGTGGCCGAGGGCGAGTTCGGCCTCCACCCACTGGCCGAGGACGGAGAGCCGGTCGGCGTCGAGCGCGGCGGTGCGGCCGCGGAGCCAGGTCCCGGCGTCGATGCCGTCCAGGGCGGGCCCGGTCCACAGGTCGAGGGCGCGGCGCAGCCGTGCCGATGCCTGGACGAAGTCCCCGCGGCCCATGGCCCGGTAGCCGGCGCCGGCCTCGCGTTCGAACACCCGGACGTCACAGCGACCGCCGCCGGTGTCGAGGAGGTATCCGCCGGGACAGGTGCGCAGAACGGTCTCCGGGGTACGGACCGAGCCGGCCCCGAGCGCCTCCGCGAACCGCTCGCGCAGCCGGCGCACAGCGGTGTCCAGGGCGGCCCGGGCATGCTCGGGCGGGGTGTGGCGGGTCAGCTCCTCGGCGAGCACGCGGGCCGGGACGAGGCGGTCGGGGCAGGCCGCGAGCACGGCCAGGACGTGCCGGGACTCCGGGGTGGGGGCGGTGATGGCCATACCGTTCTCGGTGACCCGCGGTGCGCCGAGTACCTCAATGTCCACAGTGTTCTCCCTGGGCAGGCGAGCAGAAAAATCATACCCGGAAGGATCTTTCTGGGAAGGGGGCCGGTCGGCGCGGCGTGGCGGCCCGTCAGGCGGCCGGACCGTCGCCCTCGGAGCCGTCCCCGGCCGGGGGCGTGCCGTTCGCGCAGCCGGCCCGGCAGGCGTGGACGCCCTGCGCCCCGTACAGCGCCCGTGCGCCGCGCCCGGGAGCGGTGTCCAGCCGGATGGCCACTGCGGGGACCACCACGTTCGGCATCACATGCGTGTAGAGCTCGGCCACTTGGGCGTCCAGGTCGATGCCGAGGGTGTGGGACATGGTGTTCAGCCCCGCGTACGCGCCGACGATCAGCCGGGCGGGCACGACCGGGTCCACGCCGGGCAGCAGCTCCCCGCGCCGCTGCGCCTCGGACAGCACGCCGGCGCACAGGTCGATCCAGGTCTCGTAGGGCGTGGCCCGGTCCAGGTCACGGCCCGTCTGGTCCAGGGTCAGCCGGGCACTGGCCCGGATCAGCACCTCGTGCCGCATCTGGTGCGAGAAGACCATGCCGATGTCGATGAACTCCTGGGCCTTGTACGCCTGGGGCAGCGCCTGCGGCCGGCCCTCGTTCTGCGCGTCGATGACGGCCTGGGCCAGTCCCTCCTTGGAGTCGAAGTGGAAGTAGAGGGCGCCCTTGGTGACCTTGGCGATGTTGACGATGTCGGAGAGCTTGGCCGCGTCGTAGCCGTGCTCCTCGAAGACCACGGCCGCCGCTTCCAGGATGGCGCGGCGGGTGCGGACCGCCCGGTCCTGCTTCACCTGGGGTCGCTCTGTCCTCATGTGTGGCGTCGCCTCTCCTGGCCCGCCGGCTTCACATTCCCACGGGTACGTTTTCTGTCGCTAGATTCCACACCATCGCGCGGGCACACGTCCACCGGCGTGGGTCAGCTCCGCGCACTCCTGCGGGCGGACATGGAAAAAGGGGTCCGCCGGTCCGTTGCCGGACGGGCGGACCCCTTTTCGAGGGCCGGAGGCTACTTCAGCTTGGTGCCCGTGGAGCGCAGGTCGGCGCACGCCTGGACGACGCGCTTGGCCATGCTCGCCTCGGCCAGCTTGCCCCAGGTGCGCGGGTCGTAGGTGGACTTCTTGCCGACCTCGCCGTCGACCTTCAGGACACCGTCGTAGTTGCGGAACATGTGGTCCGCAACCGGGCGGGTGAAGGCGTACTGGGTGTCGGTGTCGAGGTTCATCTTCACGACGCCGTTCTCCAGCGCGGTGGCGATCTCCTGCTCGCTGGAGCCGGAGCCGCCGTGGAAGACGAAGTCGAACGGGTTGCTCTTGCCGTACTTCTCACCGACGCCCTGCTGGAGGTCCTTGAGCAGCTCGGGGCGCAGGACGACGTTGCCCGGCTTGTAGACGCCGTGCACGTTGCCGAAGGAGGCGGCCAGCAGGTAGCGGCCCTTCTCGCCCAGGCCGAGGGCCTCGGCGGTGCGGATGGCGTCCTCGACGGTGGTGTACAGCTCGTCGTTGATCTCGTGGCTGACGCCGTCCTCCTCGCCGCCGGTCGGGGTGATCTCGACCTCAAGGATGATCTTCGCGGCGGCGGCCTTGGCGAGCAGCTCCTGGCCGATGGCCAGGTTGTCGGCCAGGGTCTCGGCGGAGCCGTCCCACATGTGCGACTGGAAGAGCGGGTTCAGGCCCTTGGCCACGCGCTCGGCGGAGATGTCGATCAGCGGGCGGACGTAGCCGTCCAGCTTGTCCTTGGGGCAGTGGTCCGTGTGCAGCGCGACCGTGATGTCGTACTTGGCGGCGACGACGTGCGCGAACTCGGCCAGGGCGACCGCACCGGTGACCATGTCCTTGTTGTACTGGCCGCCCAGGAACTCGGCACCGCCGGTGGAGATCTGGATGATGCCGTCGCTCTCGGCCTCCGCGAAGCCGCGCAGCGCAGCGTGCAGGGTCTGGGTCGAGGTCACGTTGATGGCCGGGTAGGCGAACTTGCCTGCCTTCGCCCGGTCGAGCATCTCGTTGTAGACCTCGGGGGTTGCGATGGGCATCTGTCCGCTCCTTGGATGTGCGGGGAGTGTGCTTATTGCGGGCCCTGACCTGGGGGTGACGTCATCGTCGCGCCTATCTTTCCAGACTCGGCGCGACACTCCACCCCGCGTCGCGGCCCTCGTACGGCGAGAAGGGCGGGGTGTTTCACGTGAAACATCCCGCCCTCCTGGAAAGCCGCAGGTCACAAGGGTCAGGCGAGGCCCAGGTCACCGAGCTGGTAGCCGGTGAGGTAGGGCAGGCCCGCGTCGGCGATGGCCTCGGAGGCACCGCGGTCCACGATCGTGGCGACGGCGACGACCTCACCGCCGGCCTCGCGGACCGCCTCGACGGCGGTCAGCGGGGAGCCGCCCGTGGTGGAGGTGTCCTCGACGACCAGGCAGCGCTTGCCCTTGACGTCGGTGCCCTCGATCCGGCGCTGCATCCCGTGCGCCTTCTGCGCCTTGCGGACGACGAAGGCGTCCAGCCGCTGCCCGCGGGCGGCGGAGGCGTGCAGCATCGAGGTCGCGACCGGGTCGGCGCCCAGGGTCAGACCGCCGACGCAGTCGAAGTCGAGGTCGGCGGTCAGGTCGAGCATGACCTGGCCCACCAGGGGCGCGGCCTCACCGTCGAGGGTGATGCGGCGGAGGTCGATGTAGTAGTCGGCCTCCTTGCCGGAGGAGAGGGTCACCTTGCCGTGCACGACGGCCTTGTCCTTGATCTGCTGCAGAAGCGCATCGCGTACGTCAGTCATGCGTCGAGCTTAAATGGGCCCTAGTGCGGCGAACGCAGCCGACGCCAGGTCCAGGTCGTGGAGACCTCCAGCGGGTCCACCGGGGTGACCAGCCGCGGAAGGGTGTTCAGACCGTTCGGCGGCCCCGACTGGGGCTCCACGCAGACCGCCTCGGGCTGCTCGTCGTACACGACCACCCACTCGGCCGAGCCGGCCACCTTCAGCTCCAGCTCCTCGGGCCAGGTGAGGGTGACGTCGACCCCGTAGGGCATCCCGAAGCAGTCGTCCCAGGGGCCGGGGGTGGGGTCGATCCGGCGGCCCGTCGGCAGGTGGTCCTCGCCGCGCTCCTCCTGCCACGCCGGGTCGAAGGCGATCTGCGCCTCGGCGCCACCGGCCGTCAGGGTGCGGTTGAACCAGGGGTGCCAGCCGGCCTGGGCCGGGAAGGAGTCCTGATACGTCTCCACCCCCAGGGTGATCGTCAGCGCGTCCGCGCTCAGCTCGAAGGTCTGCGTCACCCGTCCGGCGTGCGGCCAGGGGTCGGCGAGGTCGAAGTAGAAGGCCGCCCCGGTGTCGGTCACGGAAGCGGTCCGCCACGGCAGGTCACGGCCGAGGCCGTGGATGGCGTGCGGGGGGTGGTTGACGGGGAGCCGGCGGACGGCGGCCCCGTCACGGAACTGCCCGTCCGCCATCCGGCCGCACCAGGGGACCATCGGGAAGCACCCGTAGTGCGCGCCCTGGCGCAGCAGCTCCAGGCCGTCGTAGCGCAGGCTCGCGATGCGGCAGCCGTTGTCCTGGTCGATGGTGATCTCGGCGCCGCCGGCGCCCAGTTGCGTACTCATACGGCCGACCCTACGGCGAGCGGTCCCGGCGGCCGCTGACCCCCGGTCGTGCATCGCTTCAGCGTCGGCGGCGCAGTGCCCTTCCGACGACCACCGCCGAGGCCACGGCCAGGGCGGCGGCCGGGGCGGCCCAGCGCAGGGCCGAGCCGTTGCCTCCGGCGGAGGGGGCGGGGACGGGGGCGTAGCGGCCGCGCGGCGGCGCGTGGTCGACCTCCTCGGCACTGCGCCCGATCATCGTCCGGCGGGCGTGGGCGGCTTCGGCCGGCGGGTTCGGGGGCGCGGTGGGGTCGGCATCCCCGAACCCGCCGGACTCCGGCACCCCGCCGATCTCCGGCAACCCACCGAAGTCGGGGACGCCGGGGATGTCGGGCACCTCGGGGACGCCGGGGACCTCGGGGACGCCGCCGAAGGGGGTGTCGGGCACGCCGGGCACCTCCGGGACGCCGCCGAAGGGGGTGTCGGGCACGCCGGGCACCTCCGGGACGCCGCCCAGAGGGGTGTCGGGGGCCCCGGGCAGTCCCTCGCCCGGGAGGGGGCCGGGGGACGCCGGAGGTGCCTCGGCGTCCTCGACCGCTTCCGCCGCCTCCGCCAGGTTGGCGCAGAGACGGTCGAGGAGGCGGTGGACGGCGGTGGTCAGGGTGTCGTGGTCGAAGGTGGAGGTGCGGCCGTCGTCGTCGGCGGCGGCCTCCCCGGTGAACTCCAGCTGGGTCCCGCCGTCGTGGGGGCTCAGCCGCAGCACCGCCGAGACCTTCACGGTGCCGTGGCCCCGCGCCTCGGCGCCCTCGCACTCCACGGCGAAGTGCCCCGGCTCCCGCTCGGCCAGCCTCAGGGTCCCCCGGTACGTGACGCTGCTGGAGCCGACGCGCAGCCTGAGCCGCCCGGCCACCGCACCGGCGGCGGCCGCGTCGGTATCCGCGTCCTGCTGGAGTCCGGGCACGCAGCGGGCCAGCCGCGCGGGGTCGCGCAGCACGGCGCGCAGGTCGTCTGCCGGTACCGGAACGAACACCTGATGCTCCATACCGTCGAGCCTACCGACGAGAGCCGCCCGTGCCCACGGACGCGACGCACCGGGAGCGGGACGACCTAGGAGTAGCGCGGATGCGGCAGGGTGGAGGGCGGCAGGCCGGGCAGCCGGGTGCGGGACGCGTCCCGGGCGGCGTCCTGGAGGCCCCGGGTGGACACCGCGCGCAGGGCGGGCGCGTCCCGGTCCACCCGCAGCTCGGGCACCCGGTCGCGGGCGGCGAGGACGAAGCCCCAGTCCTGCGGCGGGGCGTCGGCCGCGCCGAGGGTGCGGTCGGGCCCGGCGGTGAAGCCCGAGAGGCGTCCGCCCGCACTGTAGGGGGTGGTGAGCAGGCCGGCGGCGCGCAGGGTGGCCTCGACCGTCCAGTACGTACGGGGCCGCGTGCTCAGCGGCCCGGCATGGACGGCGATGCGCCCGCCCGGCTTCAGCGCCCGCGCGGCCAGCCCGTAGAACTCCTGCGAGTACAGCTTGGTGCTCGGGGTGATGCCCGGGTCGGGGAGGTCGGAGACGATCACGTCGAACCGGTCGCGGGCTGCGGGCCCGCGCAGCCAGCGGAAGGCGTCCTGGGAGACGACGCCCAGGCGGGGGTCCTCGTAGGCGCGGCCGTTGAGGGCGGAGAGCATCGGGTCGGTGCGGGCGAGCCTGACCACCCCGGGGTCGAGCTCGACGACGGTGACGGAGGTGACGTCGGGGTAGCGCAGCACCTCGCGGGCGGCGAGCCCGTCACCCCCGCCGAGGACCAGGACCCGGGCGTGCGGGCCGGTCATCGCGGGGTGGACCAGGGCTTCGTGGTAGCGGTACTCGTCGTAGCCGCTGACCCGCAGCCGCCCGTCGAGGTAGAGGTCGAGGGTGCGTGGGGAGCCGGTGGAGGGGCCGGTCATGACGAGCTCCTGGACCCCGGTCTGCACCGCGACCCGTACCTCCCCGCCGTAGACGGCGGTACGCGCGACCCGCTCGAAGTCGTCGGCGAGCAGCGCCGCGCAGGCGAGCCCGGCGAGCACGGCGGCGTTGACCGTGAGCAGCAGCCAGCGACGGCGCCGGCTGAGGTCGTGGTGGAACAGCCACAGGACCAGCCCCCCGCCGGCGACCGCATTGACCGTGCCGGTGAGCATCGCCCCGGTGAGCTGCCCGAGGACGGGCAGCAGCAGGAAGGGAAAGGCGAGCCCGCCGACGAGCGCGCCCACGTAGTCGGCGGCGAACAGGTCGGCGACGGCCCCGCCCGCGTCCTGCCGGCGGATGCGCTGGATGAGGACCATCAGCAGCGGGATCTCCGCCCCGATCAGCACCCCGATGGCGAAGGAGAACGCGACCAGCGCCGGACGGGATTCGCCCAGCCAGGCGAAGCTCGCGTAGAGGGCCATGGCGGAGAAGCCGCCCAGCAGGGCGAGCGCGGCCTCGATGGCGGCGAAGCCGAAGGCGGGCCGGGCGCGCAGCCGTTTGGCGAGGAGTGAGCCGACGCCCATCGCGAAGACCATGACGGACAGCACGACGGACGCCTGGGTGACGGAGTCACCGATGAGGTACGAGCCGAGGGCGACCAGCTCCAGCTCGTACACCAGCCCGCAGGCGGCGCAGACGAACACCGTGGCCAGGACGAGGAGTCGGCCGGTCCGGGGCTGTACGGGCAGGGCGGCCGGAACGGTCTGCACGCCCCGCGGCTCCGCCGCCGGGAGCACCCCGCGGGGGGCGGAACGGTCGATCATGCAGCGAACCGTACGTCACCACCCATGGACACCCTGTCACCCACATGGGTGCAAGTAGGGTGCCGATTCCGCCAGTTGGCGCAATCATGCACCCAACCGGCCCGCACGGAACCAGCCCTGTGAACGAGTCACGGAAACGACCTCTGGGAACGAGCTCCGGCAACGAGCCCCGGCAACGGCCCCTAGGCCGCCGCCCCCATCCGCACGCCCACCCGGGTACGGGTGGCCACCAGCTGGCCCTCCTGCGGATAGGCGTGCCAGGTACGCCAGCGCACCTGCCCCTCGTACCGCTGCGCCAGCATCGCGGTGAAGGCGTGCGGATCGCCCGGGAAGGTGCCCGCGAGGCCGTTCGGGTGATCCGCGACCAGGGCCAGCAGTTCCTGGGCCCGCCCCGCGAACGAGCCGTGCGAGAGGGTCTCGACGCGCGCGGCGAACTCGTACTCCCAGTCCCCCACCCGCTTCGCCACGCCCAGCGGCAGCGGCGTGCGGCTGCCGGGCATGCAGGCGACCGTCTCCGAGCAGAGCACCTCCCCCTCCTCCAGGAGCACCTGGTGGGAGGCCCCGAGCAGGCGCAACTCCACCTTCGCCCCCTGGAGCTGGAGGTTCAGTACGGCCAGGGCGGGCAGCCGGTCCCGTCCCAGGGCCCAGGCGAGATCGGAGGCACGCGTGTCGGTGTAGGTGGTCTGGAGGGTCGTGAGCATGAGTCGGCTCCGCAAACGCGCGAGGGAGAGGGGCCGGGGCCCGCCAGCGGTGTTCAACGGGTGGGGGGATACCGGCACGGGTCCACAGGGAGTCCAGGGAGGTCCTCCGTGGACTGATCTACTCGACCGAGGGAATCATGAAAGGCACGGCACTCACAGCGCTTTTACCCAACTTGAAGGGGTTTACATCCCCCCGGGGGCTACCCGGTTCACGTGTTCAACAACAGGCCATCCGTACGGGCCTCGTACAGACGCGCACGGACGCGTACGGCTTCGTACGCACCCGAACAGCAAGACGCCCGAACGAAGTTGTCCCCGCCGGGCGCGCTGTCCACGCGGCGGCCCCCGGGGCGGTCCACGCGACGGCCGCCTCCGCCGCGTGTCACCGCTCCAGTGTCAGCTCCCCCCGCACCCGCCGCCACCGCAGGAGGAACCGCAGGACGAACCGCAGGAGGAGGAAGAGGAACCGCACGAGGAGGAGGAGCCGCAGGAGGAACCGCCGGAGGACGAGCCCCCGCCGCCCGCCCACCAGCTGCTGCCGGAGCCCCCGCTGCCGGATCCGCCGCGACCGGAGAACTTCGTCGCGACCCAGATCACCACCGCGGCGATCCCCCCGACCACCAGCAAGACGACGACCATGTCACCGCCCCTTTCTGACACCCCGGTCCCCCGGGGGGCGGGATCCCCGCGTCCCGCGTGGAGGGGGGATGCCCTCGGGCCGGATCCGCCAAAGCACACTTGAGCAACTCCAGAGGTTGCCCGCAGGATGGCGCCCATGACCGCACCCGTGAGCAGCGACCGTCCGTTCCTCAACCGCCGTCTGGCCGCCTTCGGCACCACGATCTTCGCGGAGATGTCGGCCCTGGCCGCCCGCACCGGGTCGATCAACCTGGGCCAGGGCTTCCCCGACACCGACGGCCCCGCCGAGATCGCCGAGGCGGCCGTCCGGGCGATCCGCGACGGCCGCGGCAACCAGTACCCGCCGGGCCCGGGCGTCCCCGAGCTGCGCACGGCGATCGCCGCCCACCAGCAGCGCTTCTACGGCCTCGGCTACGACCCCGACACGGAGGTGCTGGTCACCGCCGGCGCCACGGAGGCCATCGCCGCCGCCCTCCTCGCCCTGCTCGAACCGGGCGACGAGGTCATCGCCCTGGAGCCGTTCTACGACTCCTACGCCGCCTGCATCGCCATGGCCGGCGGCGTCCGCGTCCCGCTCACCCTGCGCGCCCCGGACTTCCGCCCCGACCTCGACGCCCTGCGCGACGCGGTCACCCCCCGCACCCGCCTGCTCCTGCTCAACACCCCGCACAACCCCACGGGCACCGTCCTGACCGCTGACGAACTCGCCGCCGTCGCCGAACTGGCCGTCGAGCGGGATCTGCTCGTCGTCACCGACGAGGTGTACGAGCACCTGGTGTTCGAGGGCGGCCACGTCCCGCTCGCCTCCCTGCCCGGGATGCGCGAGCGCACCGTCACCATCTCCTCCGCGGGCAAGACCTTCTCCTTCACCGGCTGGAAGGTCGGCTGGATCACCGCCCCGCCCGCGCTGGTCTCGGCCGTCCGCTCGGCGAAGCAGTTCCTCACCTACGTCTCCTCCGGCCCCTTCCAGTACGCCGTCGCCGAGGCCCTCGCCCTCCCCGACAGCTACTACGACACCTTCCGCGCCGACCTCGCCGCCAAGCGCGACCTGCTCACCGAGGGACTCACCGCCGCCGGACTGCGGGTCTTCCGCCCCCAGGGCACCTACTTCATCACCACCGACATCTCCCCCCTGGGCGAGAAGGACGGCCTGGCCTTCTGCCGCGCCCTGCCCGAGCGCTGCGGGGTGGTCGCGATCCCCAACCAGGTCTTCTACGACGACCAGGAGGCCGGAGCCACCCAGGTCCGCTGGGCCTTCTGCAAGCGGACGGAGGTCCTCCGCGAAGCCGTGGAGCGCCTCGGGGCGCTGTAGGCCCGGCCATGGGCGTCACGACGGGACGGACCCCGCCCGCCGCCCCCGCGCGGGCCGCCGTCCGAAGACCGGGGACGGTCCGGCCGGCCGGGCGCGCGCTCGCGGTGTTCGCCGCCGTGCGCGGGGCCGGGGTCCTGGTGATCGCCGCCGGGGCCTGGTGGGCCGGGCGGGATCCGGTCAAGGTGCTCGGCGGCTCCTGGGACTCCTTCTGGTACCTCTCCCTCGCCGCCCACGGCTACGGCCGCACCCAGATGTGGCCCGCCTCCCACTCCATCCAGAGCGACTACGCCTTCTTCCCGCTCTACCCCCTGCTGACGCACCTCCTCGGCGGTGGCCCCGTCGCCGGGCTCGCGGTGGCCTGGACGGCCGCCGCCGTGGCCGCCGCCGGGGTGTACCGGGTCGGGGAGCGGCTGCTGGGGGCGCGGGCCGGGGTGCTGCTCGTCGCGCTGTGGGCCTCGCTGCCGCACGCGGTGGTGCTGACCCTCGGCTACACCGAGCCGCTGCTGTGCGCGCTGGCCGCCTGGGCCCTGTACGCCCTGCTGCGCGGGCGCTGGATGTGGGCGGCGTCCCTGGCGGTGCTGGCCGGGCTGACCCGGCCGACCGGGATCGCCGTGGCCGCCGCCGTGACCCTGCCGGCCCTGCGCGAGCTGCTGCGGGGCGACCGCAGGCCCGCCGTGTGGGGGGCCGGGCTGCTGGCGCCCGCGGGCTGGGCGGCGTACGTGGCGGCCGTCGGGGCGCACCGGCACGAGGTGCTCGGCTACTTCACCGTCCAGCGGCAGTGGGGCTCGCGCTTCGACTTCGGCGCGGGGACGGTCCGGGTGGTGGACCGGGTGCTGACCGGCGGGACCGTCACCGTCCCGGTGGCCGTCGCGGTGGCCGCGCTGGCCGTGGCGGCCCTGCTGGCGGTGCTCCTGCTGCTGGACCGGGCGCCGCTGCCGCTGCTCGTCTACTGCGCCACGCTGCTGGTGATCACCGTCGGCGGGGCGGGGTTCTTCGAGTCGAAGCCGCGGTTCCTGCTGCCCGCCTTCCCGCTGCTGCTGCCGCTGGCCGCCGCGACGGCGAGAGCCCGGCCACGCACGGCGGTCGCGGTGACCGCCGGCCTGGCCGGGCTCTCGTACGGCTACGGGGCGTACCTCCTGCTGATGGCGCAGGTGCCCCTCTAGAGCGGGGGACGCCTAGGCGTCGTCTCCGTCGTCGGAGTCCTCGTCGCCCTCCGCGGAGTCGACCTCCTTCTCCAGGCCGAGCTGCTCGACGAGCCACTTGTCGAACTCGATCGACGCGCGGACCCAGCTGACCGTGGAGGACACGAAGTGCTCCAGGCTGACGCCGGTGCCGATCAGCATCTGCGCCTCGCCGATCAGCCGGACGGAGCCGTCGTCGTGCGTGTGGCTGTAGACCTTCGGCCACAGGGTGCGGCGGTTCCAGTCGTCGATCGACTCCAGCAGCTGCGGCTTGTCGTCGATCGCGTGCGGGCGGTCGTAGAAGGTCCGGACGGAGAAGACCTGCTGCTCGCCCTCGCCGCGGAACATGAAGTAGGTGCGGAAGTCCTCCCACGGCGCCGCGAGGTCACCCTCGTCGTCGACGACGTACTTGAGCTCCATCTGCTCCAGGAGCTGCTTCACCAGATCCTGGTCGGGGACGACGGGGCCCGCCGGTCCCCCCTGGGGTTCGGGCTGCCCCCCGAAGTTCGGAATCGAGGCCGGGTCGATGCTCACCGTGTACTTCCCTTCGTGCGGATACAGCCATCCTCCACCATCGCTCCCACCCCGTGTCCAGCCCCGCACCCCCGATCCGCTCCGGGCGGACACGGGGGCGCGGCGGTCCTTACCGGGCTCCCTACAGGGCCCGGCCGACCAGGAGGTCCTCGCCGGCCACGTCGACGCGGACGGTGTCGCCGTCCCTGATCTCGCCGGACAGGATCTCCTTGGCCAGCCGGTCGCCCACCGCCGTCTGGATGAGGCGGCGCAGCGGGCGGGCACCGTAGGCCGGGTCGTTGCCCTTGTCGGCCAGCCAGGCCAGGGCCTCGGGCGTGACGTCCAGGCTGAGGCGGCGGTCGGCGAGGCGCTTGGCGAGGCGGGAGATCTGCAGCTCGGCGATGTGCGTCAGCTCGTCCCGGGTGAGGGCGGAGAAGACGACGAGGTCGTCGAGGCGGTTGAGGAACTCCGGCTTGAAGCTCGCCCGGACCACCTCCAGCACCCGGGCCTTCTTGTCCTCGGCGGAGACCGAGGGGTCGACCAGGAACTGGCTGCCCAGGTTGGAGGTCAGGATCAGGATGGTGTTGCGGAAGTCGACGGTGCGGCCCTGGCCGTCGGTGAGGCGGCCGTCGTCGAGCACCTGGAGCAGGATGTCGAAGACCTCGGGATGGGCCTTCTCCACCTCGTCCAGCAGCACCACGCTGTACGGGCGGCGCCGGACGGCCTCGGTGAGCTGGCCGCCCTCCTCGTAGCCGACGTAGCCGGGCGGGGCGCCGACGAGCCGGGCCACGCTGTGCTTCTCGGAGTACTCGGACATGTCGATGCGGACCATGGCCCGCTCGTCGTCGAAGAGGAAGTCCGCCAGGGCCTTGGCCAGCTCGGTCTTGCCCACGCCCGTGGGGCCCAGGAAGAGGAACGAGCCGGTCGGCCGGTCCGGGTCGGCGATGCCGGCGCGGGTGCGGCGCACGGCGTCGGAGACGGCCCGTACGGCCTCGGTCTGGCCGATCAGGCGGCGTCCCAGCTCCTCCTCCATCCGCAGGAGCTTCTGGGTCTCCCCCTCCAGGAGGCGGCCGGCCGGGATACCGGTCCAGGCGGCGACCACGTCGGCGATGTCGTCGGGGCCGACCTCGTCCTTGACCATGCTGTCCTTCACGGGACCGGCCTTGGCCTCCTCCTCGGTGGCCTCGGCCAGCTCGCGCTCCAGCGCGGGGATCTCCCCGTAGAGCAGCTTGGAGGCGGAGTCGAAGTCTCCGTCGCGCTGGGCGCGCTCGGCCTGGCCGCGCAGGTCGTCCAGGCGCTCCTTGAGCTCGCCGACGCGGTTGAGGGACTGCTTCTCCTTCTCCCAGCGGGCGGTGAGCCCGCGCAGCTCCTCCTCCTTGTCGGCCAGGTCCTTGCGCAGCTTCTCCAGCCGCTCGACCGAGGCCGGGTCGGACTCGTTCTTCAGCGCGAGCTCCTCCATGCGCAGCCGGTCGACGGCGCGCTGGAGCTCGTCGATCTCCAGCGGGGAGGAGTCGATCTCCATGCGCAGCCGGGAGGCTGACTCGTCGACGAGGTCGATGGCCTTGTCGGGCAGGAAGCGGGAGGTGATGTAGCGGTCGGAGAGGGTGGCGGCGGCGACGAGGGCGCTGTCGTTGATGACCACCTTGTGGTGGGCCTCGTAACGGCCCTTGAGGCCGCGCAGGATCGCGATGGTGTCCTCGACGGTGGGTTCGGCGACCAGCACCTGCTGGAAGCGGCGCTCCAGCGCCGGGTCCTTCTCGATTCGCTCGCGGTACTCGTCGAGGGTGGTGGCGCCGACCATGCGCAGCTCGCCCCGGGCCAGCATGGGCTTGAGCATGTTGCCCGCGTCCATGGCGGAGTCCCCGCCGGCGCCGGCGCCGACGACGGTGTGCAGCTCGTCGATGAAGGTGATGATCTGCCCCTCGCTCGACTTGATCTCGGCGAGGACGGTCTTGAGGCGCTCTTCGAACTCGCCCCGGTACTTCGCGCCGGCGACCATCGCGCCGAGGTCGAGGGCGACGAGCCGCTTGTTCTTCAGGGACTCGGGGACGTCACCCTTGACGATGCGCTGGGCCAGGCCCTCCACGACGGCGGTCTTGCCGACGCCGGGCTCGCCGATGAGCACCGGGTTGTTCTTCGTACGGCGCGACAGGACCTGGACGACGCGCCGGATCTCGTGGTCGCGGCCGATGACGGGGTCGAGCTTGCCCTCGCGGGCGGCTGCCGTGAAGTCGGTGCCGAACTTCTCCAGGGCCTTGTACTGGCCCTCCGGGTCGGGGGTGGTCACCCGCCGTCCTCCTCGTGCGTTCTCGAAGGCGGCCAGCAGCTTCTTCGCGGTCGCGCCCTGGGCGGAAAGGACCTCACCCGCGGCGCCGCCCTTGGCGGCGACCGCGATGAGGAGGTGCTCGGTCGAGAGGTAGTCGTCGCCCAGGGCCTTCGCCTGGGAGTCGGCCTCGGCGAGGACGGCGAGCAGGTCGCGGCTGGGCTGCGGGGGCGCGACCGTGGAACCGGTCACGCTGGGCAGGGCGGCGAGAAGCCGCTCGGCTCCGGCGCGTACGGCGGCCTGGTCGGCCTCGGTCGCGGCGAGCAGGTCGGTGATGTTCTCGTTGTCCTCGCCGGCGAGCAGGGCCAGCAGCAGGTGCGCGGGGGTCAGGTCGGCGTGACCGTCCTTGACGGCCCTGCTCGTGGCCGCGTTCAGCGCGTCACGGCTCTTGTTGGTCAGCTCGGCGTCCACTGTCGGTTCTCCTCTCCGGCGGGGCTGGGGCAACTCTGACTGGTTCAGCGTCCGTAAAGTTGAGTCTATTCCACTCAAGGCTGCTTCGGGGCCCACACCTATGCTCGGAGCATGCCTGCCACACCTGCCGCCAACGCACCGGCCCACGACGTACTCAACCCCACCCCCGCCTACCTCGCCTTCTGGCGGGAGCGGCACCTCTGCACCCTGACCACCCCCCGGCCCGACGGCTCCCCGCACGTGGTGCCGGTGGGGGTGACGTACGACCCCGAGGCCGGGCTCGCCCGGGTGATCAGCAACCGGCACAGCAAGAAGGTGCGCAACGTCCTCGCGGCGCCGGACGGCACGGCGCGGGTGGCGGTCTGCCAGATGGAGGGCCGGCGCTGGGCGACCCTGGAGGGGCGCGCGGTGGTCCGGACGGACGCGGCGTCGGTGGCCGAAGCGGAAGCCCGTTACGCCGAGCGGTACGGGCGGACGCCCTCGCCCAACCCCGACCGGGTGGTCCTGGAGATCACCCTGGACCGGGCGATGGGCCGCGCCTGAGGAAAACGGCCGGATTCGAGCGGTCCTCCAGCAATTCTCAGCGGTTCCTCAGCCGAATGTCCTGTTCGGCCACTGGACGCGGACATCACAACGGCGCCATCGTGGTCAGGTCCACGATGGCGCCGTTGTGTGGGGGTAGCACCTGGAGCGATCTGCAACGACGGGGGAATCGCCTCAGGCACTGCGGGGGGTGGCAGTGGTGATATCGGGTTCGAAGAGCTGGTGATCACGCTGGTCGAGGTTGACGAAGACCATGCCGTACCGCACTTCGCAGCGGACGGGCTGCGGTGCGCCCCGGGGGCGGCGCAGGCAGCGGTAGGCACGGACGTCCTCGTCCTCCTCGCGCACGATGACGATCGGCTGGCCGAACAGGGTGACCATCAGCGAGTCGCCGGCGTAGGGGATAGCCGTGGCGAGGTCGATGAACTGCCAGCCCGAGCGGTAGGCGGAAGCCATCTCGCGCCGGAAGTCGCGGTCGTCGGGGGTCATCAGGCTGCCGTCGCAGGAGTGCTGTTCCAGCCGAAATCGCTTCCGGCGGTCGTCGCGCCGGACAAACTGGAACCGGCCTGAGCGCTGCCCGCGTCCCCATTGACGGCGACGACTGCCCCAAATACCGCGACGGCGGAGAAAACAACGGCAAGCGCCGAGCGAAGCATTCTCTTATACATGGTCGGCTTCGTCCTCACTTGATGGAATCCTCTCCCCCGCACTGTCAGACGATGGCTCATTCAGGCACGTCAGTGCCACAGGGACGATGCATCATGTTCTTACATGTTCAGGACCCTGGGGGGTGGAGATTTGCCCAAGAGCGACATAAACCCGACACATCGCCACCCCATCACGGAGATGTGCACCGAGGGAGCGCGGCTCTACGCGGCGGCCCTGAGCACCGGCCGTGTCGCCCGGGGCGAGGTCGCGAACGCCCCCTGCCTGCTCGAATTCGCCCTCCTGCGGCCCGACCCCGACGACGCGAACCAGCTCCGCGCGGTTCCCCCGTCCATCGCACTGGCCCAGCGGCTCCATCCGCTCGAACGCGAGATCCAGGAGCGCCGGCGCACCGCCGTGGACCTCACCGACGCGTTCGAGCCGTTCCTCACCATCAGCGCGCGCAGCCCCGCCAACACCCACGCCATCACGGTGCTGGAGGGATTCGACCAGATCAACGCCGCCATCGACCTGGCCACCTCCGAGTGCCACACCGAGGCGCTGACCATCCAGCCGGGCGGCGCCCGCCCGACCTTCGTCCTCAGCGAGTCCCTGGAACGCGCCACCCCGATGATCGACCGGGGCGTCAGCATCCGGACGCTCTACCAGCACACGGTCCGGCACAGCCAGGGCACGCTCGCCTACGTGGACCGGATCTCCGTGGGGAAGGTGGAGATCCGCACGCTGGAGGAACTCATCGAGCGTCTCATGATCTTCGACCGGACGGTGGCCTTCATCCCGGCCAGCGATGACCGGAAAGTGGCCCTGGAGCTGCGCCATCCCGGGCTGATCGACTACCTGATCCGGGTCTTCGAGCAGCTGTGGCGCCGGGCCGTCCCGCTGACCGACGAGGTCACGTACACGCACAGCCCGGACGGCATCTCGGGCGTCCAGCGCTCCATCGCGCAGCTCCTCATCGAAGGGCACGTCGACGAGGCCATCGCCCGCCGGCTGGGGATGAACGTCCGCACCTGCCGCGCCCACATCGCCAAGCTCGCCACCGCCCTCGGCAGCGGCAGCCGGGCCCAGCTCGGCTATCTCATCGCCCAGTCCGGCATCCTGCACAGCGACGACGGCGCCCAGGCCGCCACGGGCTGCCGGAGGCCCGCTGAGGGCCTCACGGCGCCCCGCTGAGGGGATTGCCCCGGGAACATGCCGAAGGCCCCGTCCGGACCCCTCAAGGGGGCCCCGACGGGGCCTTCGTCGTCGCTTCCGCGCTCGGGTCAGTCCAGCGGGCGCTTGGGCCGCCAGACGACCAGCGCGCTGCCCGGCTGCGGCTGCTGGTACGGGACCAGGTCGCGCCGGTACGAGGCGTGCACCGCAGCCTCGCGCGCCTGGAGCGCGGCGGCCGCGCCGTCCACCGCGCTGGACAGCTCGGCGACGCGCTGCTGCAGCGCCGCCACCTGGTTCTCCAGCTCGATGATCCGCTTGATGCCCGCCAGGTTGATGCCCTCGTCCTGGGACAGCTGCTGCACCGTGCGCAGCAGCTCGATGTCCCGGGCCGAGTACCGCCGGCCGCGCCCGGCGGTACGGTCCGGGGAGACCAGGCCGAGGCGGTCGTACTGGCGGAGGGTCTGCGGGTGCAGTCCCGAGAGCTGGGCGGCCACCGAGATCACGTAGACCGGTGTCTCGTCGGTCAACTGGTACGCCCCGTCACCGAAACGGGACTGTCGCCGGCGGCCTTCCATGTCAAGCTCCCTTCGCGGACTCGAACAGCAGGGCGCGCGGGTCCTCGGACCCGGTGGCGTCCCGGTACATCTCCAGGGCCTCGCGGGCCTTGTCGGACAGCTCCGCCGGTACCGCGACCTCCACCGTGACGAGCAGGTCGCCGCGGGTGCCGTCCTTGCGGACCGCGCCCTTGCCGCGGGCCCGCATCGTACGGCCCGTCGGGGTGCCCGGGGGCAGCTTCAGCGTGACCGGCGGGCCGCCCAGGGTCGGCACCTTGATCTCGGCGCCCAGGGCCGCCTCCGTGAACGTGACGGGCACGGTCACCGTGAGGTTGTCGCCCTTGCGGCCGAACACCGGGTGGGTGCCGACATGCACGACCACGTAGAGGTCGCCCGCCGGGCCGCCGCGCTCGCCCGGGGCGCCCTTGCCCCGCAGCCGGATCCGCTGGCCGTCCGAGACGCCCGCCGGGATCCGGACCTGCATGGTCCGCGAGGACTTGGCGCGGCCGCTGCCCTTGCACACCTCGCAGGGGTTCTCCGCGATCAGGCCGCGGCCCTTGCAGTCGGCGCAGGGGTCGGTGAGCGAGAAGCCGCCGCCGCTGCCCCGGGAGACCTGCCCGGTGCCGACGCAGGTCGGGCACACGCGCGGCGTGCCGTTCTTGTCACCGGTGCCCGAGCACGCCTTGCAGGGTGCCTGCGAGGACATCCGCAGCGGGACCGTCGCCCCCTCCACGGCCTCCGTGAAGGAGAGGGTCACCTCGGACTCGATGTCCTGGCCGCGGCGCGGCTGGGTGCGGGGGCCCGCACCGGTGCCGGCGCCGCGGTTGAACAGGCCGCCGAAGACGTCGCCCAGGCCGCCGCCGAAGCCGCCCTGGCCGCCGCCCTGGGCGCCCCCGAAGAGGTCGCCCAGGTCGAAGTTGAACGAGCCGCCCCCGCCCGGACCGGGGCGGAAGCCCCCGTTGCCGAACAGGGCGCGGGCCTCGTCGTACTCCTTGCGCCTCTTGGCGTCACCGAGGACGTCGTTCGCCTCGGAGATCTCCTTGAAGCGCTCCTCGGCCGAGGCGTCGCCCTTGTTGGCGTCCGGGTGGAACTCGCGCGCGAGCTTCCGGTACGCCTTCTTGATCTCGGCCTCGGTGGCGTCCTTCGGGACACCGAGGACCTTGTAGTAGTCCTTCTCGACGAAGTCCTTCGTGCTCATCCCCGGTGACCCTCCTTCCGGATCCCTCTCTGGTGTACGTCAGCCCTGCTCGGGGGCATCCGTGTCCTTGTCGGACGGCGTGTCGCCGTCGGCGGACTCGGACTTCGCGGCCGGCGCCGCGCCCGGCTGGGGCTCGGCCACCGCGACCCGCGCGGGGCGGATCGTGCGCTCCCCGATGCGGTACCCCGGCTGGAGGATCGCCACGCAGGTCGTCTCGGTGACGTCCGGCGCGTACGAGTGCATCAGGGCCTCGTGGATCGTCGGGTCGAAGGGCTCGCCCTCCTTGCCGAACTGCTGCAGGCCCATCTTGGCCGCGGCCGTCTCCAGCGACTCGGCCACCGACTTGAAGCCGCCGAGCAGCTCGCCGTGCTCGCGGGCCCGGCCGATGTCGTCCAGCGTCGGCAGGAGCTCCGTCAGCAGGCTCGCGACCGCGATCTCCTTGACGGCGACCCGGTCCCGCTCCACGCGGCGGCGGTAGTTCTGGTACTCGGCCTGGAGGCGCTGGAGGTCCGCGGTGCGCTCGCTGAGCGCGGTACGGGCCTGGTCCAGCTGTGCCAGCAGAGCCGTCTCCTGAGCTGCGTCCCCGGCCGGGGCCGCCTCGCCCTCCTTGGAGGAGTCGGCGGCCTTCGGCTCGGCGTCGTCGGCGCCGGTGGGGACGTCGGGCTTCTCCTCGAAGCCCGGGGTCTCCTCCGACATCAGGCAGCGCCGCCCTTCGGCTTGTCCTCGTCGACGATCTCGGCGTCGACGACGTCGTCCTCGGCCTTGGCGTGGCCCGCGTCACCCGCGCCGCCGGCGGCCTGGGCGGCCTGCGCGTCGGCGTAGATGGCCTGGCCCAGCTTCTGGCTGACCGCGGCGAGCTTCTCCGTGGCCGTGCGGATCTCGGCGGTGTCCTCGCCCTTGAGCTTGTCCTTCAGCTCGGTGACGGCCGTCTCGACCTCGGTCTTGACCTCGGCCGGAACCTTCTCCGCGTTGTCCGCGAGGAACTTCTCCGTCTGGTAGACGAGCTGCTCGCCCTGGTTGCGCGACTCGGCGGCCTCGCGGCGGCGGTGGTCCTCCTCCGCGTACTGCTCGGCCTCCTGGCGCATGCGGTCGACCTCGTCCTTGCCGAGCGAGGAGCCGCCGGTGACGGTCATCTTCTGCTCCTTGCCCGTGCCGAGGTCCTTCGCGGTCACGTGCATGATGCCGTTGGCGTCGATGTCGAAGGAGACCTCGATCTGCGGGACGCCGCGCGGGGCCGGCGGCAGGCCCGTCAGCTCGAACATGCCGAGCTTCTTGTTGTACGCCGCGATCTCGCGCTCGCCCTGGTAGACCTGGATCTGCACCGACGGCTGGTTGTCCTCGGCCGTCGTGAAGATCTCCGACCGCTTGGTCGGGATGGTCGTGTTGCGCTCGATGAGCTTGGTCATGATGCCGCCCTTGGTCTCGATGCCCAGGGACAGCGGGGTCACGTCGAGGAGCAGGACGTCCTTGACCTCACCCTTGAGCACACCGGCCTGGAGGGTGGCGCCGATGGCGACGACCTCGTCCGGGTTGACGCCCTTGTTGGCGTCCTGACCGCCGGTGAGCTCCTTGACGAGCTCGGCGACGGCCGGCATACGGGTGGAGCCGCCGACCAGGACCACGTGGTCGATCTCGGACAGGCTGATGCCGGCGTCCTTGATGACGTTGTGGAACGGGGTCTTGCAGCGGTCGAGCAGGTCCGCGGTGAGCTGCTGGAACTGCGAGCGCGTGAGCTTCTCGTCCAGGTGCAGCGGGCCCTCGGCGGAGGCCGTGATGTACGGCAGGTTGATCGTGGTCTCCGTGGAGGAGGACAGCTCGATCTTCGCCTTCTCGGCGGCCTCGCGCAGACGCTGGAGCGCCATCTTGTCCTTGGACAGGTCGACGCCGTGGCCGTTCTGGAACTGCTTCACCAGGTAGTCGACGACGCGCTGGTCCCAGTCGTCACCACCGAGGTGGTTGTCACCGTTGGTGGCCTTGACCTCGACGACACCGTCACCGATCTCCAGCAGGGACACGTCGAAGGTGCCGCCGCCGAGGTCGAAGACGAGAATGGTCTGGTCGTCCTTGTCGAGACCGTAGGCCAGGGCGGCGGCCGTCGGCTCGTTGACGATGCGCAGGACGTTCAGACCGGCGATCTCGCCGGCCTCCTTCGTCGCCTGGCGCTCGGAGTCGTTGAAGTAGGCCGGGACGGTGATGACCGCGTCCGTGACCTTCTCGCCCAGGTACGCCTCGGCGTCGCGCTTCAGCTTCTGCAGGATGAAGGCGCTCATCTGCTGCGGGTTGAAGTCCTTGCCATCCAGGTTGATCTTCCAGTCAGTGCCCATGTGGCGCTTGACGGAGCGGATGGTCCGGTCCACGTTCGTGACCGCCTGGCGCTTGGCCACCTCGCCGACGAGGACCTCGCCGTTCTTGGCGAAGGCGACGACGGACGGCGTGGTCCTGGCGCCCTCGGCGTTGGTGATGACGGTGGGCTCGCCGCCTTCGAGAACGCTGACGACGGAGTTAGTGGTGCCCAGGTCGATGCCGACCGCACGTGCCATTTCGATTCCTCCAGCTGACTTGAGTGGAACAGACTCAAGGATGCCCCAACGCTTCGCCGACGTCAACAGAGCTGAGTCGGGGAGGCTCAACCTTCAGGCTGCGCCTGCGCTCAGGATGGGGTCCGGCGCCGTGGCGCCGCACCCGAACGGGTACCGGGCGCGGGCGGGGGCCGCGCGGCGCCTCGGGGCCCGGGGCGGGGTCCGGCAGCGTGCTGGCATGCCTCTGATGCCGCCCCTGCCCACCCGGCTCACCCGGCAAGCCCGCCCGTCCCGGCCTGCGCGACCCGGGCCCGCCCGGTCCGGGTCCGGGTCGCCCGAGTCCGCGAGGTCCGAGTCCGTCCGGTCCGGGTCCGTCCGGTCCGAGTCCGTCCGGTCCGGGTCCGGTCGTTCCGGGTCCGGTCGTTCCGGGTCCGGCCGGCTCGCCCGGTTCGCGCGGTCCGGCCGGCTTCTGGGGTCCGGCCGGCTCGCCCGGCCGTGGCCGCTCCGGCTCCCGGTCCGGGTCGGGCTTCCGGCCCGGATGCCGGGCCAGGTCCGGGCCGGGGTTCGGCTGCGGTGGCCGGCCCGGCCGCCGGCCAAGCGGGTCTGCGATCTGATCGGCGTGGCGCTGCTGCTCCCACTCTGCGCCGGGCCTGCCCTGCTGGCGGCCGCCGCGCTGTACGGGGCGACCCGCGCGGCCGTCCTCGTACGCGAGCCCGCGCTCGGGCTGGCCGGCCGCCCCTTCCGCACCTGGCGGCTGCGCACCGAGGGGGCCGGCCGCGCCGGGGCCTGGGTGCGGCGGTGCGCCCTGGACGGGGTGCCGCAGCTGCTGAACGTGCTGCGCGGGGAGATGTCGCTGGTCGGCCCGCGCCCCGAGGCCCGTGCGGACCACCCCGAACGCCTGCTCGTACGCCCCGGAATGACCGGATTGTGGCAGGTCGGGGCACGTTCCGACCTCCCCTGGGAGGAGATGGCCCTGCTGGACCGGCAGTATGTGGAGAGTCACTGGCTGGGGATGGACCTCGCGATCCTCGCGAAGACCCCTCGGGCCGCCTGCCGACACAGGCACGCCTGAGCGACACAGATCACCGCTCGCTCACCTACAGCGCGGCGCGGGAAATGGGTAACCTCAAGCCTTGACTCAATAAGTTACCGCTTAGTAAGTCCCGCCCGAGGAGCCCTCCCATGCAACTCGCCGCGATCATCGTGTCGCTGGTCCTGACCGTGGTCGGCGTCGCGCTGCTCGCCCGAGCCGTGGCGCAGATCTACCGGTTCGTGAAACTCGGCCAACCCGTACCGGCGGGCAGTCGTACCGACCGTCCGAAGGAACGAACGATCACCCTGGTCAGGGAGTTCCTCGGCCACACCCGGATGAACCGCTGGGGCATCGTCGGTTTCGCCCACTGGTTCGTCGCGATCGGCTTCCTGACGCTGCCGCCCACCCTGGTGCAGGCGTTCGGCCAGCTCTTCCAGGCCGACTGGCTGCTGCCGATCGTCGGCGACTGGCTGCCCTTCGAGCTCTACACCGAGTTCATCGGCGTGATGACCGTCCTCGGCATCGCCGTCCTGATGGTCATCCGCCTGCTCAACCTTCCCTCGCGGGCCGGTCGCAAGTCCCGCTTCGCGGGCTCGAAGGCGTGGCAGGCGTACTTCGTCGAGTGGGTCATCCTCACCATCGGCATCGCGATCCTGTGCCTGCGCGGCCTGGAAGGCGCGATCCACGGCGTGGACTCGTACGAGCCGGCGTACTTCGCCTCGTACCCGCTGGTCCTCGCCTTCAAGGCGCTGTCCGCCTCCGGCATCCAGAACGCCATCTACTTCACCGCGATGGTGAAGATCAGCGTGTCGTTCATCTGGATGATCACGGTCTCGCTCAACACCAACATGGGCGTGGCCTGGCACCGCTTCCTCGGCTTCCCGAACATCTGGTTCAAGCGCAACGCGGACGGCTCCACCGCCCTGGGCGCGCTCCAGCCGATGACCAGCGGCGGCAAGGAGATCGACTTCGAGGACCCGGGCGAGGACGACGTCTTCGGCGTCTCCCAGGTCGAGCAGTTCTCCTGGAAGGGCATCCTCGACTTCTCCACCTGCACCGAGTGCGGCCGCTGCCAGTCGCAGTGCCCGGCGTGGAACACGGGCAAGCCCCTCTCGCCGAAGCTGCTGATCATGTCGCTGCGCGACCACGCGCACGCCAAGGCCCCGTACCTGCTCGCGGGCGGCGGCAAGACGATGGAGGGCGAGGAGAAGGCCACGGCCGAGCAGCTCGCCGACGTCCCCGCCACCGCCCTGGCGGAGGCGGAGCGCCCGCTGATCGGCACCGCCGAGGAGAACGGCGTCATCGACCCGGACGTGCTGTGGTCCTGCACCACCTGCGGCGCGTGCGTGGAGCAGTGCCCGGTCGACATCGAGCACATCGACCACATCGTCGACATGCGCCGCTACCAGGTGATGATCGAGAGCGCGTTCCCGTCGGAGGCGGGCACGATGCTCAAGAACCTGGAGAAGAAGGGCAACCCCTGGGGTCTGGCCAAGAAGCAGCGCGTGGAGTGGACGAAGGAGGTCGACTTCGAGGTCCCGATCATCGGGAAGGACGCGGAGGACCTCTCGGAGTTCGACTACCTGTACTGGGTCGGCTGCGCGGGCGCCCTGGAGGACCGCGCGAAGAAGACGACGAAGGCGTTCGCCGAGCTGCTGAACATCGCGGGCGTCAAGTTCGCGATCATGGGCGGCGAGGAGAAGTGCACGGGTGACTCGCCGCGCCGCCTGGGCAACGAGCCGCTGTTCCAGCAGCTGGGCCAGGAGAACGTCGCGATGCTGAACATGGCGTTCGGCGAGGACGACGAGGACCCCTCGACCCGTAAGCCGAAGTCGGCGAAGCGCATCGTCTCCACCTGCCCGCACTGCTTCAACACCATCGCGAACGAGTACCCGCAGCTGGGCGGCGAGTACGAGGTCATCCACCACACGCAGCTGCTCCAGCACCTGATCGACGAGGGCCGGCTGACGCCGGTGACGCCGGTCGAGGGCCTGATCACGTACCACGACCCCTGCTACCTGGGCCGCCACAACAAGGTCTACACGCCGCCGCGCGAGATCATGTCCGCCGTGCCGGGGCTGCGCCAGCAGGAGATGCACCGCCACAAGGAGCGCGGCTTCTGCTGCGGCGCGGGCGGTGCGCGGATGTGGATGGAGGAGCGGATCGGCAAGCGCATCAACAACGAGCGCGTGGACGAGGCCCTGTCCCTCAACCCGGACATCGTCTCGACGGCGTGCCCGTTCTGCCTGGTGATGCTGACGGACTCGGTGAACGGCAAGAAGAACGAGGGCCAGGCGAAGGAATCCGTCCAGGTCGTGGACGTGGCCCAGCTCCTCCTGGAGTCGGTGAAGGCGCCGGAACCGACGGAGGAAGAACTGGCGGCCGAAGCCGAGGCCGCTGCCGCAGCGGAGGCCGAAGCCAAGGCCAAGGCGGAAGCCGAGGCGAAGGCGAAGGCCGACGCGGAAGCCAAGGCAGAGGCCGAGGCGAAGGCCAAGGCCGACGCGGAAGCTAAGGCAAAGGCAGAAGCCGAGGCGAAGGCCGAGGTCACCGCCGAGGTTGAGGCTGACGCCGAGGCGAAGCAGGGCGCACCGTCGGAGGCCAAGGCCGAGGCGGCATCCGAGCCGAAGGAAGACGCGGCGGCGAAGCCGACGGCCGAGCCCGACACGGACGCGGACGCCACGCTCGCAGCCGAGGCCGCTCCCGCAACGGCGAGGCCGGAAGCGGAGCCCCAGGCGGAGGCCCCGGCCGACGCGAAGCCGGAGTCCGCGCCCGCGGAGCCGACGACGGCGGCTGCGGCTGCGGCCGAGGCGAAGCCGGCGGCCAAGCCCGCTCCGGCAGCCGAGGCTCCGGCAAAGCCGAAGGCCGAGGCGGAGCCGGCGGCGGAGTCCAAGGCAGACACCGCCGGCGAGGCGGAGCCGAAGGTCACGGCCGAGGCGAAGGCGGAGACCGCGCCCAAGACGGAGTCCGCGCCTGCGGAGACGACGGCGGCTGCGGCCGAGGCGAAGCCGGCGGCCAAGCCCGCTCCGGCAGCCGAGGCTCCGGCAAAGCCGAAGGCCGAGGCGGAGCCGAAGGCGGACGCCATCGGCGAGGCGGAGCCGAAGGCCAAGGCAGAGGCGGCCGAGCCCAAGGCGGACGCCACAGCCGAAGCGGAGGCGGAGGCCGAGGGCGCCAAGTAGGCGTCGTAGCGCCGCAGTAGGAACGGCCGGTTCCCCTCAGGGGGGACCGGCCGTTGCCGTATCCCACGGCACCCCCGACGCCCCCTAGGGGATGTCACAGCTCAGCCGCAAAGGCCCCGATTCCGCCGCCCCGGCCTCCACCGCCCGCGGGACCAGGTACTTTCGATCACGTGGCTGGATTCAGGATCGGACGGGGCCGGGACGACAACCGCCCCCCGCAGCAACCCCCGCACACCCCGCGGCAGCAGCCGTACGGCCGGCAGCAGGCGCCCCAGGCGCCCGCTCAGACGCCGTACGGCCACCAGCCGTACCCGCCCGCGGGCGGCCCGCCACCCCAGCAGCACTGGCCGCAGGCGTCGGGCGGCCACGGGGAGCCGGAGTACTTCGACCCGTACGGCGACGGCCACTCCCAGCACCCCCACCACCCCGCGCCGCATGAGCCCTCGTACGCGGACAACCCGGGCCACACCCAGGCGTTCTCCCTCGGCGAGGACCCGTACGGCCACGCCGCGACCTACCACGCGGGCGCCGCCGCCCCCGCCCCCGCCGGGCCGCGCCTGGGCTGGAAGGCCCTGCTGCGCGGCATCGTCCTGCGGCCCGGGCCCACGTTCCTCCAGATGCGCGACTACGCCGTCTGGGGTCCGGCCCTCACCGTGACCTTCCTCTACGGCATGCTCGCCGTCTTCGGCTTCGACAAAGCCCGTGAGGACGCCATCAAGGCGACCCTCACCCAGGTGATCCCGATCATGCTGAGCACCGGCGTCGCCTTCGTCATCTGCGGCCTCATCCTCGGCGCGGTCACCCACACGCTGGCCCGCCAGCTGGGCGGCGACGGGGCCTGGCAGCCGACCGTCGGCCTGTCGATGCTGGTCATGTCCATCACGGACGCACCCCGCCTGCTGGTGGCGGTCTTCCTGAGCGGCGACAACATGGTCGTCCAGGTCCTGGGCTGGATGACCTGGCTCGCGGCCGGCGCGCTCTTCACCTCGATGGTCAGCAAGTCGCACGACCTGCCCTGGCAGAAGGCGCTGGGCGCGTCCGCGATCCAGCTGGTCGCCCTGCTCTCGATGATCAAACTCGGCACCCTCTGACCGAGTGCCCCGGACACACGAAGGGCCCGCCGCGCACCAGCGCGGCGGGCCCTTCCCCGTCAGCGGGCCGTCACCTCAGGCGTCGAGGATCTGCCCCTCGCGCTTGACCACCGGCGGCTCCGTGGACCACGGGAACTCGATCCAGTCGTCGGTCTTCTTCCACACGTACTCGCACTTCACCAGCGAGTGCGGCTTCTCGTAGATCACCGCGGACCGCACCTCGGCGACGTGGCCCAGGCAGAAGTCGTGCACCAGCTTGAGCGTCTTGCCGGTGTCGGCGACGTCGTCGGCGATCAGCACCTTCTTGGCGGTGAAGTCGATCGCCTCGGGCACCGGCGCCAGCATGACCGGCATCTCCAGGGTGGTGCCCACGCCCGTGTAGAACTCCACGTTCACCAGGTGGATGTTCTTGCAGTCCAGCGCGTAGGCCAGACCGCCCGCGACGAACACCCCGCCCCGGGCGATGCTGAGGATGATGTCCGGCTCGTAGCCGTCGGCGGCGATGGTCTGCGCCAGCTCCCGGACGGCCGCGCCGAACCCCTCGTAGGTCAGCGTCTCGCGTACTTCGCTCATGCCTCGTGCCTCACCTGGGTGCGGTGGAAGTTCTGGAAGGAGCGCGAGGCGGTCGGCCCGCGCTGCCCCTGGTACCTGGAGCCGTACCGCTCACTGCCGTACGGGAACTCCGCGGGCGAGCTGAGCCGGAACATGCACAGCTGCCCGATCTTCATGCCCGGCCAGAGCTTGATCGGCAGGGTGGCGAGGTTCGACAGCTCCAGGGTCACGTGGCCCGAGAACCCCGGGTCGATGAACCCGGCCGTCGAATGCGTCACCAGGCCCAGGCGGCCCAGGCTGGACTTCCCCTCCAGTCTGGAGGCGATGTCGTCGGGGAGCGAGATGACCTCGTACGTCGAGGCGAGCACGAACTCACCCGGGTGCAGGATGAACGCTTCGTCCCCCTCGGGCTCGACCATGCGGGTCAGGTCGGGCTGCTCGACCGCGGGGTCGATGTGCGCGTAGCGGTGGTTCTCGAAGACCCGGAAGAACCGGTCGAGACGCACATCGATGCTGGAGGGCTGCACCATCGACTCGTCGAACGGGTCAATGCGAACCCGTCCGCTGTCGATCTCGGCCCGGATGTCTTTGTCGGAGAGAAGCACGTCCCGAGGATACGCAGAGCGCGCGGGCCGCCCCCAATCGAGAGCGGACCCGCGCGCCCGTCGAGCCGTACGCCGCGGCCCTACCGCTTGACGCCGCCCACGGGCACCGAGTGCCGCAACCGCGCACACCGCGGACACCTCAGCAGCCGCCCGGGTCCGATCCGGCCGGCACCGAGGTGCTGCAGCGGGAAGGAGGCGGTACTGAAAACGTGCCCTTCGGCACAACGGACGACTGTGCGCTCCATCGAGTCCCTTTCCCCAACGAGCCGTACTGCGATGAATCGCCACATTAGGGGATGAACAACACCCACTCCAGCCGCCGCTCCGCACCCCAAAGGTACGCCCCAACTCCCGCCCCCACGAAGCCCGGTGCCCCAAGCGCGGACACCGACCCCGGGGGTGAATTCACCGGGGGTCGATCATGGGGTACAGTGTGCAACGGTAGGGATCCAGGCAGCTGGCCCTGCAGGCGGATGTAGTTTAATGGTAGAACATGAGCTTCCCAAGCTTATAGCGCGGGTTCGATTCCCGTCATCCGCTCAGATACGAAGGCCCAGGTCACAGACCTGGGCCTTCGTCGTTGTCTAGCCCTCGCCCTATTCCCGCCGCCACCCGGGACGGTTTACTTCGTCCGTGGCGCGAGGTGGAGGGTGAAGCGGGCGCCTCCGCGGGGGCTGGTGGTGGCGTCGAGGGTGCCGCCGTGGGCGTGCGCGACCCAGGAGGCGATGGAGAGGCCGAGGCCGCTGGAGCCGGAGGCGGAGCCGCTGCGGAATCGCTGGAAGAGCGAGTCGGCCAGTTCCCGGGGTACGCCCGGCCCTGCGTCGTCGACGGTCAGTGTGCCGTCGGCGGTCACGGTGAGCTCGACCTCCGCGGGCCGGCCGGGGGCGTGGCCGTGGACGAGGGCGTTGCCGAGCAGGTTGGCCACCGCCCGCCGAAGGAGGTCGGGGTCCGCGACCACGACGACCGGTTCGGTGCGTACGGTCACGCGGTGCCCGCCGGTCTCGGTGTCCTCGGCGACCGCCTCGACGAGCTGGTCCAGGCGCATGGGCCGGCGGTCCGGGGCGCTGACGCCTGCCGTCATCCGGGCGCGGGTGAGCAGGCCGTCGATGAGGTCGCCCATCCGGTCCGCCAGACGCACGGTCCGTTCCAGCGCGGCGTCCCGGCTGGCGTCGTCGCGCAGCGCGGTCTCCGCGAGGATGCGCAGCGAGGCGGCCGGGGTGCGCAGGTCGTGGGCCGCGTCGGCGAGGAACTCCTCCTGCTGGCGCAGTGCCGTCAGCGCGGGTCGGATGGCGCGTCCGGAGAGCAGGTGCCCGGCCGCGGCGGACAGGGCCACCAGGCCGGCACAGCCGCCGATCAGGAGCAGCGCCAGCCGACGGTGCGCGGCCTGGTCCGCGGACATGTCCGCCGCGGCGACGAGCGCGCCCTCCGGTGCCGCGCCGTCGGCCGCCGCGTAGGGCTCGGCGACCAGACGGATCTCCTGGCCCTCCTCGCCGAGGACGTCGGTGGCGACCGCCTCCCCCTCCTTCACGGCTGCGGCTGCCGCCTCCTCGATGTCCTCGTTCCGCGGCCCCACGCAGGCCCGGCGCGGCTGATAGACGATGGCGGGCTTGTCCGCCTTCGTGGCCACCACGGTGAGCAGTGGGCACTCGGTCTCGATGCCGTCCTTCAGCGCCTGGACGTCGGGTCTGCCGTTCTCGCCGGTGCCCAGCAGGGGGATCGCCCGGCTGGTCTGGAGGTTGAGTGCGTCGTCGAGCTGGTTGCGCCAGGAGTGGTCGTCGGTGCGGATGGCGAACGCCGCGAGCGCGATCAGCCCGACCGCGCTGGTCAGGGTGAACAGAGCGGTGAGGCGTCGGCGCAGCCGGCGGGCGCGGGCCTCGGCCGCCGTCATGCGCGGCCGGTGGTGAGCGGCGCCAGGCGGTAGCCCACTCCTCGGACGGTGTGGATCAGCGGTGGGTCGCCGAGCTTGCGGCGGAGCTGGGAGACCAGTACCTCGACGACGTTGGAGTTCGGCTCGGCCATCTCGTCCCAGCACTTCTCGATCAGCTCGGCGCGCGGTACGGCCTGGTCCGCCCGGGCGGCGAGGAGTTCCAGTACGGCGAACTCCTTGCGGGTCAGGATCAGCAGCACGCCGTCCCGGTGCACCTGCCGGCGGGCGGTGTCGATCTCCAGGTCGGCGATGCGCCGCACCGGTGGCCGGGCCGCACCCGATCGCCGGCACAGGTTGTGCACCCGGGCCACCAGCTCGGGCACGGCGAACGGCTTGACCAGGTAGTCGTCGCCGCCCACGGCGAACCCCGCGACCCGGTCGGCGACGGTGTCGCGGGCCGTGAGGAACAGCACCGGAACGGTCCGCCCGGCGCGCCGCAGCTCGTCCACATAGTCGATGGCGTCCCCGGAGGGCAGGGTCCGGTCGAACACCACGCAGTCGTACCCGGTGACGAACAGTGCCTCGTCGGCGGCCGGGAGATCGGCGACCTCGTCGACGGCCAGCCCTTCGGAGCGCAGCGCCGCGGACACCGCGAACCGCAGATCACCGTCGTCCTCGACCACCAGTACTCGCACGGCGGTCAGGATAGCCCCGCCCGTCAGGCAGGCCCCGGGGCCGCCCTCATCAAATCCTCAGGTTCCCTCAGCGACCATCCGTCCAGGTCGCAGCGGAATCGAACACGCGGCGACCCAAGACACCCCCGGGCGTGGGCCCCCCACCCCACCCGGCCCCACGTCCGGGGGGCAGGCCGCAGGCGGCCGCCTCCCCGCTCCACGGCGCCGGTTCGCACGCCCGTGTCCTGCGCGCGCCGTGAACCGGCGCCGACCAGTCCCGACGGAGTACTCCCATGAAGCACCCGGCCCGCCAGCGCGGCGGCCTGATCCTGGCCGTGGCCGCACTCGGCGCGACGGCACTCGCCGGCTGCGGCCCGGCCGGTGACGGCGCGAGCCCGCCCGGCAAAGGCGCCGTGTCCGTCGATCCTGCCGGGAAGCGCGAGCTGCAGCGGTTCTACCGGCAGAAGCCGTCCTGGACGCGATGCGGTGAGCTGCGGTGCGCCACGCTGACCGTCCCCATGGACTACGCACACCCCGAGGACGGCCGGACCTTCACCCTGCCGCTGGCCAAGGCCGTCGCGTCGGATCCCGCCCGGCGCATCGGTTCGCTGGTCTTCAACCCCGGAGGCCCGGGCGAGTCGGGGGTCGACCAGCTGAGGTCCGGCGGGCTGTCGTCCTTCGGCGAGCGGGCCCGCGCCCGCTTCGACATCGTCGGCTTCGATCCGCGCGGCGTGGCCGGCAGCAAGCCCGCCGTCGACTGCGGGTCCTCGGACCCCGCCGCCGAGGACCAGCCGGCATCCGGCGCCGGCGACACGTCGACAGGTCCGTATCCGAAGACCGACGCCGAACGTCACGCCGAGCTCACCGACGCCGAACGCCAGAGCGCCGCCTGCAAGGCCCGCAGCGGCGCGATCCTGCCGCATGTGGGCACCCTGGACGCCGCCCGCGACCTGGACGTGCTGCGTGCCGCTCTCGGCGACGAGAAGCTCACCTACCTCGGCTGGTCCTACGGGACCTACCTCGGCACGGTCTACGGCGAGCTGTTCCCGCGCCGGGTGCGGGCCCTCGTCCTCGACGGCGCGGTCGACCCCTCGCTCGACTGGTCCGAGACGGCCCTCCAGCAGGCCAAGGGCTTCCGGAAGTCGGTGGACGACTACGCCGGGCAGTGCGCCTCCGTGGCGGGGGACGCTTGTCCCGCCGGCACCCCCGACGGCATCCGCAAGGTGATCGCCGACCTGTACGCGCGGGTTTCCAAGCGCCCGCTGCGCATCAAGGGCACTGACGACCGACTCGACCAGGCCATGCTGAACGCCGCCGTCAGCATGTCGATGTACTCGCCCGAGTCCCAGTGGCAGCCCCTGTCCGAGGCGCTCCGCGCCGCACAGCAGGGCGACGGGACCAAACTCGCCGCGCTCGCGAACCCGGGCGCACCGGCTCAGGACGACAGCTCCGACGGCTCCGGATCCGGTCCCGGCTCCACCGAAGACCAGCCCCCGGGCAACTCCTCCGACGCCCTCGTCGCCGTCAACTGCCTGGACCAGCCGCACCCCAGGGACCCGCAGCCCTACTGGAACCTGCTCGATCGGGCGAACCGCGAGGCCGGCGCCTTCGGCACCTCGGGCGTCCTCGCCGAGCTCGTCTGCAAGGACTGGCCCGCCGGAGCGCAGAAGCCGCACCGCGTCCGGGCCGAGGGCCTCCCCCCGGCCCTGGTCGTCGGCACCACCGGCGACCCGGCCACGCCCTACGAGTGGTCGAAGAGCCTCGCCGCCCAGTTGCCCGGCGGCATGCTGCTCACCTTCCGGGGGGCGGGCCACACCGCCTACGGCCGCAGCGGCTGCGTCACCGACGCCGTGGATTCCTACCTCCTCGACCTCAAGCCGGTCCCGGACGGGAAGACCTGCTGAACAGCCGCCTCACCGCTCGTACGTACCACTGGAGACCTTCCGCATGCCCACCGATCCGACCCCGGACTCCTCTCTCGCGCGGGCGGTCTTCCAGCCGTTGCGGCCCGACGACCCGGGCGAGGTGGGCGGCTACCGGCTGCACGCCCGGCTCGGGGCCGGCGGCATGGGGCGGGTCTACCTGTCGTACACACCCGGCGGCCGGCCCGTCGCCCTGAAGACGGTCCGGCCGGAGTTCGCACAGGACCCGGAGTTCCGGCGGCGGTTCGCGCACGAGGTGGCCAACGCCCGGCGGATCCACGGCCTGTACACCGCGCAGGTGATCGACTCCGGTGCGGACGCCGAGGTGCCCTGGCTGGCCACCGCGTACGTCCCGGGCCCGTCGCTGCAGCAGGTGGTTCGGGAACACGGCGCGCTGCCGGTGCGCACGGTGCTGCTCCTGATGGGCGGGATCGCGGAGGCACTCCAGGCGATCCACGGCGTCGGGGTGGTGCACCGGGACCTCAAGCCCGCCAACGTGCTGCTCGCGGCCGACGGCCCGCTCGTGATCGACTTCGGCATCGCCCGCGCGGCCGACGCCGTCGCGCTGACCGGCACGGGGTTCCGGATCGGCTCGCCCGCCTTCATGGCGCCCGAGCAGGCTCTGGGCCGGCCGGCCGGCCCCGCGACGGACGTCTTCGCGCTGGGCGCGCTGGCAGCCTACGTGGCGAGCGGCACCCCGCCGTTCGGTGAGGGGCCGGAAACCGCGGTGCTGTACCGCGTGGTGAACGAGCAACCCGGTCTCGACCGCGTCCCGGGCGACCTGCGCGCGCTGCTGCTGCGCTGCCTGGCGAAGCGGCCCGAGGACCGGCCGGCTCCCGCCGAGATCATCGAGGCCGCCCGCACCCACCCCGCCGTGGGGGGGCAGTTGCGCTTCGCCGACGACTGGCTGCCCCTGGGGGTCAGCACCGACATCACCCGCCGCCGCGACCTGCGGCCGCACCTTCCCACGGCCGTCTCCCCCGCCTCCGTCCCCGCCCCGGCACCGCCCGGCTCCTTCGGCGCCCCGCACCCACCGACCCCGACGCCGGCCGCCCCGCCGCTCACACCGCCGGCGACCGTCGCCGCTCCGGCGCCACCCGAGCAGGCCGCGCCCCGCCGCCGTCGCCGCAAGCGCGCGTCCTGGAGGACGGTGCTCGTGGTGGCGCTGGTGATGGCGCTCGGCGGCGCGGTCGGCGGCGTGCTTCTCGTCGTCGGAGCCGACCAGGTCCTCGGAGGCACGGAAGCGTCCGACGACACCAGCCCCGACACGGCGACGGGCACGGCCGCATACGCCGCGGCGTACACCGAGAGGGTCCTGACCGCGCCCGACGACTCCTACGACTTCGACATCACCACCGGCACGCTCACACCCGCCCGGTCCACCCCGTGGGCCGTGGGGCACAACGCCGACGGGTTCCTGAGCCCGCCGGACAGCGACGCCTCCATCCCCCCCGGCGGCCGGCCGACCCCGGCCGAGTGCGGGGCGGCCATCGACCGGCAACCGGCGACGTCCCTCGCCTTCGGCGACCTGCCGGCCGGACGAGCCTTCTGTGTGCGCTCACGCGGCACGCACGACATCGCGATCGTGCGAGTGATCACCGTGGCCGACAGCGGTCCGGTGACGATCTCGATGGACTACTACCGCAACGGCAACTGACCCCCGTGCGGGACCGTTCGAACCGAGTTGTCGCCGACCTCACCCTGAGCGCAGTTCCTCTCTCGAACAGGCACACCGCGCCGCCGAGGAGCGGTCCCGATCGCGGGAACGGTCCCGGATAGCCGGAGAGACGCACGATCTGCTCGACCACCGGCTGAGCCTGGTCGCGCTGCACCCCGGCGGGCTGGAGATGGCCGGCGAAGGAAGCCATCCCGAGATGCACCGGACAGCGGTGCTCGTGCACAGCTCGGCGCGGGAGGCAATGCGGGAGCTGCGCGGGGCTCTGGGAGTGCTGCGTGCCGGGCGTCCGACGGCGGGGAAGTCCGAGCCCCCGACCGGTGTGACCGGAACGCGGGCCGACGTCGACGCCCTGGCCGCCGACTCCCGGGCGGCCGGCGTCGCCGTGCGTCCGGACTGGGCCGGGGACGATCCGGCAGCACCTTCAGGACCACCGGCACCTTCCGGCGCACGCCCCGATGGTCGCCCGAGGGCGTCCGATCATTGCTCAGCGAGGCAGGCTCCGGGTGCCTCGCTTCGCAGTCGACGTGATGCAGACCGTCGCAGTGCGTGTCAGCGTGATCCGAGAGGAATCCGTACCCCCCGCATCAAGAGGAGTCGCCGTCATGGACGGTAGGCAGGACAAGCGTCAGCAGCCGGGCAAGGGCCACGAGGCGCAGGAGCACCATCGCCCGGGAGACCCCGCGCAGCCCCAGCCGGGCAGGTCGTCCCGCGAGAAGGGACAGAAGCCCGGCCGGGAGGAGTCCTCGCGCCGCCGCGAGGACGACCTGCTCCGCGAAGAGGACTTGCACGACGAAGGGCTCTGACCGGCGCACTGCGCGCCCACGCCCGGAGCCCGGCCGGTTCACCGTCACTCCGGCCGGGCTCTGTTCCCCCGCCTCCGGAGAAGACCGGCCCGCGCGACACACCCGCAGCCGCGGCCCGCCTGATGGCCGCCGCGACGGCTGACGGCCCGGACGGGTCCAGGGCGGCAGTGGACCGTTCGGCCCTGCCCAGCGCCGGCGGCCTGCGCGATGCTGGGGGTGGAGGGCCGGTCACCTGCGCCGCACCCACTCGGCCCTCCGGGCGGAGCAGGAACAGCCTCTGCGAACGCCGCCGAGGGACCTCGCGGGCGTGACGTGGTCCTCGTTCTGAGGAGCAGCACCGTGAACGTTCTGATCTTCGCTCTGGTCGTCCTGGCCGTGGTGGCCGTGTTGGGGCTGGCAATGGCCGTCAAGATCGTCAGGCAGTACGAGAAGGGTGTGCTGTTCCGGTTCGGGCGGCTGGCCGGCACCCGCGAGCCGGGGCTACGGCTGATCGTGCCGTTCGTCGACGTCCTGCACCGGGTGTCGCTGCGGATCGTCACCATGCCCATCCAGTCCCAGGGCATCATCACCCGGGACAACGTCAGCGTCGACGTGTCAGCGGTCGCCTACTTCCGCGTCGTCGACGCGGTGAAGTCGGTCATCTCCGTCGAGAACGTCGGCGCGGCCATCAACCAGATCGCGCAGACCACACTGCGCAAGGTGGTCGGACAGCACACCCTGGACGAGACCCTCTCGGAGACCGACCGCATCAACGTCGGCATCCGGGGGATCCTCGACATCACCACCGCCGACTGGGGCGTGGAAGTCACCCTGGTGGAACTGAAGGACATCCAGCTGCCCGACAGTATGAAGCGCGCCATGGCCCGCCAGGCGGAAGCCGAACGGGAGAAGAGGGCCAAGATCATCAGCGCCGAGGGCGAGTCGATGGCGGCCGCAGCGCTCGGTGACGCCTCGGACACCATGATGGCCCACCCGCTCGCACTGCAACTGCGCAACTTGCAGAGCCTGGTGGAGATCGGCGTGGACAAGAACAGCACCGTCGTCTTCCCCGCACCCCTCATGAGCACCATCGGCGAACTGGGGACCTTCCTCGCCCGCGAGACGGCTGCCGCCGAACAGCAGGGCAAGGTTCGGGTGGACCTCGGCAAGGCCGCCGCGGTCCCGCTGCTGACGAACGGATCCGGCACGGCCTCGCGATAACCGTCGCTTTCGCGAAAAACGATGGAGAATGGAAGCAACCCCACGGCGGGCGGACAGGCGCGCTCCCTTGCCCCGTCCCGCCCCGGCACCGTCGCGGCAGCCCTGCCGCTCGCGGACCACACGCCTACCGGACGCACGGAACCAGGCGTTTCCCATGACCGGCATCTACGCGGTGATCCATGGCGACGGGCATCTGGAGTTCCGCGACGGGATCCCGGACCCGTTGGACCAGGGCGGCCGCCCCCCGCACGCCGACAGCTTCATCATCCAGCGTGCCGGCTGGGGTGGCCCCGGCCTCCACGGCGATACGGACACGGCCTACGGCCCCGCCACCGCCCTCCTGTTCAACAGCACCGCCACCTCGGTGGTTTCCGCGCTGGGAGGTCCCGAGCAGAGCATCCTCGGCAGCCTGGTCATCGGCGGCGACCACGATCAGCCCGGCCGCCGAGAAGCCGTCCCCTGCGGCCTCACCACCGCACAGCAGCACCTCATACAAGACGTCCACCGAGCCGTCCTCGCCGATGCCGACGCAGACTTCCACGGAGACGGGAACTGACCTGCGAGGGCCTTCAGGCTCGGACCGTGGCCATGGCCGGCTCGTCGGTGCTGGTGTCGGCGTAGACGGATTCCCGTCCGCGGATCTTGTGGCCGCCGGGGTCCACCACGGCCTGGTTGCGCCACTCGCGGATGTCCGCCGTCCGGATCATCCCTGTGCGGTCGCCGGCGGGGGAAGCGTGGCGACGAGGAGCTCGGTGGCCTGGGTGATGTTGTCGGCGCGGACCGCGCGGGCCATGGCCGTACGGGCGGCGTCGGGCTCCGTGTCGGGCGGCACCACCATGAGCGCGAAGTGGTCCTTGTCCCCCCGGGTGATCAGGACGGTGTCGTCGCCGACGGGGAACGAGTCGAGGTGGACGACCCGGTCGTCGATGACCAGCCGGGTCGGGATCGCGTCCCACGCGGCGGCGTCCAGGCCGACCCGGGTGATGGGGCCGAGGTGCTCGGTCAGCACGGACACCAGCGCGGGAACCTCCTGCTCCACGTCTCGGGTACGCGGCCACCATGCCCCGTCGAGGACGCCCTGCCGGGAGTGCGTCGTCTCCAGCCGGAGCAGCGCCGTACCGGGGCGCACCGCCTGGTGGATCTCGTCCGGCAGGAGCAACGGCGGCGGGTTGTCGGAGTCGGTCATGAGGGATCCGCTCGTCTACGGGTGAGGTACCGCGGCCCGTCACGACCGCGCCCGGGGGGCGACAGGCCGCCGGCGGGGCGACTGTGCCGTCGTTTCACGGTAACCCCTGCTCCCGCGTGTCCGCCCGCTGCCGCACACGCGCCCGTACGAACTGGAAAGCACCTCCCCGTATCAGACTGAAAACGGGCTGATCAGACGTACCCTGGAAGTACCGGAAGTACTTCGAGCACCCGCTTCCACGCAGGTGTCATTTCCGGGGAACACGAAAAACCGGGCTGCCGTCGGGCGGCCCGGGGGCAGGTCCGCCATGACCAGCACCCTCGACAGGACGGCGAACCGCGCCCTCACCCCAGGACTCCCGGCCCGCTTGACGCTCACCCCCGAGACCACACTCGCCGGCCGGCTCGACGGCTCCTGGTGGCCCCGTTCTCGCGACCTGACGGCCGAGCTGCCGGCGCTGGCCGACGCCCTCGAAGGACGCTGGGGCCGCATCACCCGCGTCCTGGTGAACCCCGAGCACTGGCCCGTCATCCCGCACAAGGTCGCCGCCACCGGCCACGTCCTGCACGTGGGCTGGTTCACCGAGCAGGACCCGGACAAGGTCATCCTGCTGTCCTACACGACCGGCCGGTGCGACCTGCTCGTGATACCCCCCGAGACCGAACCCGCCTGCGCGGCCCGGCTGATGACCGCCGCCGCCCTCCCCGGCAGCGTCCTCACCGCCGGCTCGCTGATGTCCGGCGAGGCCGCGGCCGACCGCCGCATGCGGGAGGGAGGGAGCAGCGAAGACGCCTGGGACACCGACGGCGGGGCCGCCCCGACGCCCCGGCCGCACCCAGCGGCGCACCCGGTCGTCGGCGCGCGGATGATCCCGCTGCCGGGACGCACCGGCAGGTGAGGAATGGAGGCCGTGATCCCGCTCCTGGCAGCCGCACTTCTGATCGCCCTCGGCACTCCCCTGATCCACCGGGGAGGAGGAGGGCGACTGAGCAGGTTCGTCTCCGGACCCGGCGGGCTCGAAAGGGCCCGGAGAGGGAGACCAGGCGACCCGTGACCGGTGTCCCCGCGCAGTGGCCGGGTGGCGTGACCTGCCGCCGAGAAGCATCCTGGAGGCCACATCGCGGTGCGGGCCGCTCCGGTACCCGGTGGCCGCGCGGCCGCGGCGCCCGCCCCGTACGGCAGGACCGGACGAGGTCGTCGCCGCTCGGTTGGAGGCAACGGGATGGCCGTCGGACGGCTCGGGGACCCCGATCGCTCGGAGAGCTTCGGGGAGGGTCTCCTGGGAACGATCCTGGACCGGGCCCACGAGCTGCCGCCCCACCTGGTCGGGCTGGTCGTCGCCGAGACGGTGGGCCGGCTGGGGGGCAGGAATCCGCAGATCCTGCTCCAGGACTACGGGCAGCAGAGGCTTGTCCCCCTGCTCGCCGACGGACTGACGGGCGGCGAACCGCTGTCCATCGACGGCTCGGATGCCGGCCGGTGCTTCCTCACCTCGCTCCCGGCCGAGGTGGCGACGGCCGACGGAGTACGCGTCCACGTGCCACTCCTCGACGGAGGCGACCAGGCCGGCGTCCTGGCCGTCACCCTGGACGCGGTCGACGAGGACGACCGCCGCCTCCTGCGCAGGATCGCGGGGCTGGTCGCCGACCTGCTGCAGACCAAGAACGGCCACACCGACCTCTTCTTCCGCACCCGCCGCAGCGAGCCGATGAGTGTCGCCGCGGAGATCCAGTGGTCGCTCCTGCCACCGCTGACCATGGCCATGCCGCGCGTCGCCGTCGCCGGAGTTCTCGAACCCGCCTACGACGTGGCCGGCGACAGCTTCGACTACGCCCTGAACGGCGACATCCTCCACCTCGCCGTGATCGACGCCATGGGCCACGGCCTGGACGCGGCCACCATGGCGACCGTCGCCATCGGCGCGTACCGGCACGCCCGCCGCATCAGTGTCGAACTGTCCGAGATCTACCTCTTCATGGACCGGGCGGTGTCCGAGCAGTTCGCCCCCGACCACTTCGTCACCGCGCAGATGCTGCGGCTGGACACCGGCACGGGGCGTCTCCAGTGGGTCAACGCGGGACACCCCGCCCCCGTCCTGATCCGCGAGCACCGTGTCATGGGCCGCCTGGACAGCCCCACCACCCTCCCCGTGGGCTTCGGAGGAGCACAGCCACAGGTCAGCAGTGTGATGCTCGAACCGGGAGACCGCGTCCTCTGCTTCACCGACGGCCTGATCGAGGAGCACGAGAGCGGGCAGGAACAGTTCGGCGAGGACCAGCTGATCGACTGGGTGAACCAGCTGGAGAAGGCGGACCGGGGAGTCCGAGCGGTGGCCCGGGACCTGTCCCACACGCTCAAGCGAGCACGCGGCGAAGCCACCTCGGACGACGCCACCCTCGTCCTGGTCGAGTGGCGCGGCTGATCTGCCGCCGTGCCACAACGGTCGTCCAGCTCCCCGGGGCTGCGTTCAGAAGGCGTTCAGCGCGTCGTGGGTGGTGGTGCGGTACAGACCGACCTTCGGGTTGGCCACGCTGCCCGGCTTGGTCAGCCGGAGGCTGACGCCGTCCGCGTTCGGCATGTGCTCCTTGTCGGCCAGGACGTTGATCTCGTCGGCCACGGGGCCGGTGCCGCCCGACGGGTCGAGGTCCACGGCCGCGTACGCGGTGGCGCCGGGGTGCACCGGGTAGGCCGGGGCGCCGCCCAGTCCGCCGGGGGCGGTGGCCTGGAGACCGAGGGCGCCGCCCTTGGCACTGAAGCCGACGGTGGGGAAGTAGTCCAGACCGCAGGAGGTGGCACCGTTGTTGGTCACGGTGATGACGCGGACGGTGGCCGGAGTGCCCGTCGGGGACGAGACCTTGACGGTCAGGTCGCGCGCCGAGCAGGGGTGGGTGTAGGCGTAGGAGTCACCGGTGGTGCCCCCCGTGTTCTTGCCGCCCGGACCGGCCTTCGCCGGGGTGGCGTTGGCCGTGCCGGTTCCGGTGACCTTGCCGGCGGACCCCGCGGTGGAGGCGCCCTCCCCGGACGGCGTCGCGGTACCGGTCGAGACCGGCGTGTCCGCGCTCTTGGTCGCGGCGGGGTTTCCGGTCGGCCCGCCGGCGGTGTCCGAGCCGCCGCAGGCGGTCAGGGCCAGAGCGAGGCCGGCGGTGGCGGTGGCCAGGGCGGTGGTGCGGAGTCGGTAGGTGCGCATGGGGAACTCTCCGTATCGGTGCGGTCGTCAGACGGCGTCTTGTGCTTCGTCGCTGACGAGACGTGGGGTGGGGCCGGCTGTTCCGGTCGGCTGCGGTCGGTGGGGCGGGTGGGGGCCCTCCCGGTGCGACCGCCTGATCCGCTCGCCGGTCCGGCCGGCTGATGACCCCACTGTGGGGCTGGTTTTGTCCCAGTGGCGTCCTGACCGGGATAGTTGGGACCCTGGAACGCTCGCGACCCTTCTCACCTGGGCGATCGGGCGCGCCTGGAACGTGCTTCCGGGATGAGGGGGAGGGTGGAATGACCACGGAGACGGAGCGGTTCGCGCAGCTGATGCGCGGAATCAAAGAGCGTTCGGGGCGCAGCTACGGCACGCTCGCGAAGCGTCTGCACTCCAGCACCTCGACGCTGCACCGCTATTGCAGCGGCGCGGCGGTGCCCACGGACTACGCCCCGGTGGAGCGGTTCGCCCGGGTGTGTGGTGCCTCGGCCGACGAACTGGTCGCGCTGCACCGGCAGTGGCTGCTGGCGCTGGTGGAGCGGCGGAGGGGAGTGACGGAGGGGCAGCCTCCGGGGGCGGGGGCGGCCAACTCCGCGGCGACGCCGGGCGGTGACGCCGCGCCGGAGGTGCCGTCTGCGTCGGCGGTGGGGGCCGTGGCGGGGGGCCGGGCTGCGGAGGCGGAGACCGACGCGGAGATCGGCCCCGCACCCGCTCCGGAGTCCGCGGCCTGGTCCGCCCCGGAATCCGTGTCCCGGTCCGCCCCGGCGCCCGGGCCTGCCGTGGAGGCAGCCGCCTCTGCGATCGGGCCTGTCGTGGAGGCGTCGGCCCCTGCACCCGGACCCGCCGTCAAGGCGCCCGCACCGGCGCCCGTCCCCGCTCCCTCGCCGGAACCGGCGGAGGCACCCGCCCCGGCTCTCGCGCAGGCGCCCGGGGCCGCGTCGGCGGCGGAGGCGGCCGGTCCTGCACCGGAGACGGAGGCAGCCGCGGACGCCCCCGCCGCCCTGATCCGGCCGGGCTCCGCCCGGGGTTCCGTGCCGGGGGCCCGGCGGCCCCGGCTGCTGCTCGCCGTCGCGGCCGCCGTGGCCACCGCCGTGGTGGCGGGGACCGCCGCCGCCGTCTCCGCCCTGGGGGATTCGGGTCCCGGGGACCCGCGCCACGGCGCCGTCGAGCCGTCCTCGCGCGAGCGTGCGGCGGCGGGCCCGGCCCTGCCGTCCGGCGGGTCGTCGTCACCCGTGCCCAGCGCCGATTCCGCGCCCCCGACCGGTCCCGGACCGTCGTCCCCCTCCGCGACGTCCGCGTCCACCTCGCCGGCCGGCGACAAGAAGGGGGCCTCCCTCACCGCCCCGTTCACGGTCAACGTCCGGCCCGACAACTGGGACAGCCCCTGCGACCAGTGGTTCGCCCTGGACAAGGCACCCGGTACGGTCCCGCCGCCCCCTGCCGGGCAGGCGACCGAAGGGTGGGCCCGGGCCCTGGACGCCGTCCCGGCGGGGCACCTGCGCATGCAGCTGACCGTCCAGGGCACCGAGGGCAAGCCCGCGGTCCTGCACGCGCTGTACGTCCACGTCGTGAGCGGCCGCAAGGCGCCCGGCTGGAACGCGTACACGATGGGCGCCGGCTGCGGCGGCGCGCTGGTGCCGGCGTCCTTCGCCGTGGACCTGGACGACGCCTCGCCGAGGGCCAGGCCCGTACCGGGCAAGGAGGGCGAGCGGCCGACGGCCTCGACCGACTTCCCGTACAAGGTCTCCAGCACCGACCCCCAGGTGCTGAACATCGACGCCGCCACCCTCGGTCAGGACGTCAGCTGGTACCTGGAGCTGGCGTGGAGCAGTGGCGACCGCCAGGGCACCACCCGCATCGACGACCACGGCCGCCCGTTCCGCACGGTCGCCCTGAAGACCGGCCACAGGTACTGGTACAACGAGAACAACAACGCCTGGCTGCCGGACACGGAGTGAACGACCCACCGCACCCGGTCCGGCCGGCGCCCGCGGTCCGGGCGCCCGGCGTACCCGATGACCTGGCGGCGGGTCAGCTCTGGGCGGTGTCGTCGCCCGTCTGGGCGGCGGTCTCGGCCGTGTCCGTCTTCTCGCGCATCTTGCGCACCAGCTCCGCCTTGCGGTCGGCGGCGTTCCGGCGGTCGAGGTTGCGGTGCGGGCCGTTGTTCTGGCGCTCGGCGCGGGACAGCTTCTTGCGGTGGCCGCCGCCCTGGCCCACGGGGTTGTTGATGTTCTTGCTGTCGGTCACGGGTTCTCCCGGTCATGAGGTGAAGTGAGCTACGGATTCTTCGGCGGGCGACGGGCGGGGATGTCGCAGGACGTCGCAGGGGCCCATCACGCGCTCAATCGCGAATCGACCTCCAGAAGAACATGACAAAGACGGTACCCGGTTCCGTCCGGCCCGCACACCAGTGCCCTTCGCCGTCCCGGCGTCGTCGGCGGTGGGAGGAGAACGCTCCGTCGGCGGGTAATCAAAATCTGTTTTCACCGATGGAGAGTTTTCCGGGAGTCGCCGGGAGGATTTCTGGGGTGTCCGCGCCGGGGGGATTTTTGTCCCGACGCAGCCGACTGTGCCGTGCTACTGTCGTTCTCAGTTGCAGTTTTGGTACCCAAGAAACTTTCTACCGGATTCTTCCGGCGGGGCATCATCACGGCGACACGGCTTCCGCACAGTGCGGGAGCCGGTGTAACTGCCCCAAAGGAGATCGACATGGCATCTGGCACCGTTAAGTGGTTCAACGCGGAAAAGGGTTTCGGCTTCATCGAGCAGGACGGTGGCGGCGCTGACGTGTTCGCCCACTTCTCGAACATCGCCACCCAGGGCTTCCGCGAGCTGCGCGAAGGCCAGTCCGTCACCTTCGACATCGCGCAGGGCCAGAAGGGCCCGACGGCCGAGAACATCGTTCCCGCCTGACGCTGACACGTCGTCGCAGCTGGGGCCCGCATCCCTCGGGGTGCGGGCCCCAGCTGCGCGTGTCCCCCCGCAGGGCCTCCGCCCGCGGGGCACGGAATTCCCGGACCCCAGGAAATCGCTGCGGGTCAGAATCGCTCACGCATTCCATTCGGTCCGGTCTCGTGATTCCTTACGCCGCGTTTCCGCTGCGAGAATTCCTTGATACGTGCCGCATCAAAGAAGGTTCCGCCATGAACCGCACACGTATGACAGGCCATTCCTCGCGCAGCCGCAGCCAGACGGGTGGCCGGAGTTTCGCCCCCGCCGGGGGTTCCGGTGGCGGCGGCCGTTTCGGGTCGTCGGCGCCGCGCCGTCCGGGGGGTTACGAGCGCCGGGCCGTCCCGGTCGGGGGCGAATTCGCGCTGCCGGAGACCGTCACGCCCGGGCTGCCCGCCGTCGGGGCCTTCGGCGATCTCGATCTGCCGGCCGAGCTGCTGGCCGCCCTCGGCGTGCAGGGGGTGACCGTGCCGTTCCCCATCCAGGGAGCCACGCTGCCCAACACCCTCGCGGGCCGTGACGTCCTCGGCCGTGGCCGCACCGGCTCCGGCAAGACCCTGGCGTTCGGTCTCGCGCTGCTGGCCCGTACGGCCGGGCAGCGGGCCGAACCCCGCCAGCCGCTCGCGCTGGTCCTCGTCCCCACCCGGGAGCTGGCCCAGCAGGTCACCGACGCTCTCACCCCGTACGCCCGCTCCGTGAAGCTGCGGCTGACCACCCTCGTCGGCGGCGTGCCGCTCGGCAGGCAGGCCGGGGCGCTGCGCGCGGGCGTCGAGGTCGTCGTGGCGACGCCCGGCCGGCTGAAGGACCTCCTCGACCGCGGCGACTGCCGGCTGGACCAGGTCGCGGTCACCGTCCTGGACGAAGCCGACCAGATGGCCGACATGGGGTTCATGCCCCAGGTCACGGCGCTCCTGGACCGAGTCCGCCCCGGAGGCCAGCGGATGCTGTTCTCGGCCACTCTGGACCGCAACGTGGACCTGCTGGTGCGCCGCTACCTGAGCGACCCGGTGGTGCACTCCGTGGACCCCTCGGCCGGCGCGGTGACGACGATGGAGCACCACGTGCTGCACGTCCACGGCTCCGACAAGCAGCAGGTGACGACGGAGATCGCGGCGCGCGAGGGACGGGTGATGATGTTCCTCGACACCAAGCACGCCGTCGACGCCCTGACCGAGCACCTGCTGAGCAGCGGCGTACGGGCGGCCGCGCTGCACGGCGGGAAGTCCCAGCCCCAGCGCACCCGCACCCTCGCCCAGTTCAAGACCGGCCACGTCACGGTGCTCGTCGCGACGAACGTGGCGGCGCGGGGCATCCACGTCGACAACCTCGACCTCGTCGTGAACGTCGATCCGCCGACCGACCCGAAGGACTACCTCCACCGCGGCGGGCGCACCGCGCGCGCCGGTGAGTCCGGCAGCGTCGTCACGCTGGTCACCCCGAGCCAGCGCCGTGGCGCGGTCCGTCTGATGGCCGCCGCGGGCATCGTCCCGCAGGCCGCCCAGGTCCGCTCGGGTGAAGAGGCCCTGAACCGCATCACCGGCTCCCGGATCCCCTCGGGGGTCCCGGTCCGGATCACCGCGCCGGCGGCCAGGGGTCCCCGGGCCGGCGGCGCCTCCCGCGACCGGGGCCGCAGGCGGCCGCGTCCCGCCTTCGGCACGGCGGCCTGAGCACCCCGTGACCAGGAAACCGACCCCACCTGCCCGGGAGGCACCCTTGACGCCGTTCCAGACGCACCCCCGCTCCGCGCACGGCTCCCCCGAGGCTGCCGGACCGCAGGTCAGCGACGACATGACGGTGGAAGTGGCGCTGGCGGTGATGGCCAGCGCCCGCACCGGTCACCTGATCGTCTGCGACGCGGACGGCCTGCGTACGGGGCGGGTCACGCGGGCCGAGCTCCTCGCCATCCACGAGGGCGACACGTACACGGACCGGGTCCGGCTACGTGACCGCCGGAGTGCGGCCCTGGCCCCCGCCGCGGGCCTCTGAAACACTCATCACCCACGACCTTCCCCTCCGAACCTCTGTGAGGCACCGTGCGCTGTGTCATCGCCCGCTTTCCGTTCGACCTGACCAAGAACGGCGTCCTGGAGTCCATGAAGGGCGTCAAACCGGAAGAGATCACCGGCGATTCCGTGATCATCGGCCGCCGCGTCTACCCCGTCAAGCAGGTCGGCGAGGTCATCACCCGCCAGGACCGGCGTGACTTCAGTGCCGGTGAAGTCGTCCGGGCCATGGCCCGCCTCGGCTTCACCGTCCGCACCCTCGCCGAGGCCGCCGGGCCCGTCCCCAGCGCGCTCCAGCAGGCGTCCGCGGCGCTCGGCGCGCCGGCGTCCGCCTGACGGCAGGGCGGCCGGGCCGGTAGGACCCGGCATCGCACGTACGACGAGTAAGGGCCCGACCGGCACACGCCGGTCGGGCCCTTACTCGTATCCGGGGCTCGTCCACGACCCTCTCCGGCCGTGGAGGGGTCAGCGGTCGGAGTAGCTGAAGTCGCCCACGGTCCAGGCGCTGACGTCCGCGATCGAGACGCGGTACATCCCGCCCGTCTCCGGAATCCCCACGGGGCCCTGGAGGATACGGGCGACGTGGAAGTGCAGATGGGTGGGCGGCCCCTCCCTGGGTTCCGGAGCGGCGAAGGCGCCGGCGAACTGGCCCAGCCGGGGGGAGTCCGTCAGGACTTCCGACACCCGCTGCCTCCATACGGCTTCAGGAGCCAGCCTTCCGGTGATCACGCTGCCGTCGACGACCACGGTGAGGGACATCTGATTGCTCGGCCCGGACTCCACCAGTGCGGCGATGTCAACGAGCAGCTCGTCAGGCTTCGACATAGAAGCCGATTCTATGCACCGTCCGCGCCGGCCGGTGGCCGGTACCCCGACCGGACGGAAACAACCTGACGGGTCCCCGTCCGCACCCCGCTGACCTGCGGCGGGGGCTCCGCTCCCCGGGTTGGACCGACCACGCACATCTTCCTCACCCCGGCACGGCCAAAAATCTGCACTCGCCGCAGTAGACATTGGGCGCTGGCGTGGCTATGGTTTCTCTCGTAGCCAGAAAGTCCGCAGGGCCCGGCAGAGACGAACTGCCGGGCAGCAGTACCGCAGTACGCAGTACCAGCAGTGCGCAGTACCCGTTGGAAAGCAGTACCCGTAGTAGGCAGTACCCGCAGTATCCGTTGAAAAGCAGTTCATCACCGAGGGAAGAACGGAGGAGCCGAGCGCCATCAGGATCGCCCGGACGCAGTTCGTGAGTCCGGGTACCGCAGGACTATCGACAGTGAGGTGGTCTCCGGTCAGGCAACCGCGATCCCCGCAGACCCTGTCCCCGTTCGGGCGGGTCCGCGGAAACAGAAGGCCGGCGCAGGACTAGTGGCCGGCAGATGGTGTAGTAGTTCCTTCGGGGCCTTGGTGCCAGTACGGCGCCAAGGCCCCTCCACGCGTTCCATGAGAGAGGTTCAATGACAGCGGACGAATCGTTCGACCGTCTCGACGACGACGACTACCCCGCCTACACCATGGGCCGGGCCGCCGAAATGCTCGGCACCACGCAGGGCTTCCTCCGCGCTCTCGGGGACGCCCGCCTCATCACCCCGCTCCGCTCCGCCGGCGGCCACCGCCGGTACTCCCGCTACCAGCTGCGGATCGCCGCGCGCGCCCGGGAGATCGTCGACCAGGGCACGCCCATCGAGGCCGCCTGCCGCATCGTGATCCTCGAGGACCAGCTGGAGGAAGCCCAGCGCCTCAACGCCGAATACCGGCGCGCCGCCGAACGCACCGAGCCCCCGGCCTCCGCCTGAGGGCCCAGGGGCCCCGGGCCCCTCGCCGGCGCGTCGGGCGCGTCTGCACCTTTGGCCGTACGTGATCCGTACGCCTTCTCGACCCTTCGTTTCCCCCCGTTGCCGCGCCCTGATTCCGCGGGCCACGATGCCGATCCATGGCAACGCAACAGATCCCGGCCCTCCCGGCGCCGGCCCTCCCGGCCCCCGCTGGCCGTCGTGGCGGGCGGCTGCGCGGTGGGGCTCCCCGCTGCTGACGGCGCTCGCGCTGCAGACGGGAGATCCTCGCCGCGGTCCGGGAAGGGCTGACGAACCGGCAGATCGGCCGGCGGTTCGAGATCACCGAGGCGACCGTCAAACGCCATCTGCACAATGCCTACCGCAAGCTCGGCATCAGCTCCCGGGTGCAGGCGCTGAACAAGCTGGCCCGGACCCGAGATCATTGCGCGTAGGCGCGCGGCCTCAGGGGGTGGGCGGCCCGGGGGGCGAGGGTGAGGGCGAAGCCGTGGTTGGCGGCCACCGCCCGGGTGTGCGCGGCCGAGAGCGAGCCGTGGCGTTCCAGGGTGAGCGCGGGCAGGCCGGAGCGGCCTCGGGCGGTCGTGTGGTGGAAGGACAGGACCGTCGTCGAGGTCGGGGCGTGGTGGGGGTGGCGCCGGCGGGCGGCCGCCTCGTCCTCGTGGGCCAGGAGGGTGACGCCGGGCTCGTGGCCGAAGTCGGCGAGGACTCCCTCGGCGCGCCAGTGGGCCGGTTCGTACGCGGCGCCGGTGCGGTGGCGCGAGGGGTTCACCGAGGTGACGGCGAGGAAGTCGCTGTCGGTGCGGTCCAGGGCCGCGGCGAGGAACGCGTTGGACGGGCAGCGGTAGCCGGGGGCGATGAGCTGCACGGTGGGCACGCCGTCGTGGGTGGCGGTGAGGTGGCCGGGGATGCGGGTGGCGGCCGGGCCGCGGAAGCCGAACGGGCCGAGGGAGAAGAGGTCTTCGATGAGGTCCTCGACCTGCCGGCGCCGGACGGCGGCCGGCAGCCGGCTCCAGTCGAAGAGCGAGGTGACGCGCTCGCGGACCGTGGTCACGCTCCCGACCTGCGCGTGCGGGCGGCCCTTCATCCGGTTGACGCGCTCGACCACCGCCCGGTCGGGGCGGGCGGTGAGGGCGTAGAAGTTGCCGAAGCCGTGCGCGACGGCCCGGCCCTCGGCGAGGGAGAGGGCCGCTGAGCGCACGTCGTCCGGGTTGTCCAGGGTGGGGCGCCCGGGGTCCGTCGTCCGTCGTCGGGTCATGGCCGGCCTCCGCTTCGTCATCGTGTGCGGATGCCAAACGAGGAGACGGCCCGACGGTCACCCCCGCGTGCCGGGACCGTGGGCGGTGTCGGCCTCGTCCATGAAGGCCAGCATCCGGGCGTTGACCACGTCGGGGTGGTCGAGCTGGGGGCCGTGGCCGGTGGCCGCGATGATCTCGGCGCGGGCTCCGGGGATGATCCTCGGGACCCGCTCCAGCTGCCGCTTGGGGTGCACCAGAAGGCTGCGCTTGCCCATGACCAGGTAGAACGGCGTACGGATGGACCCCAGTTCGGCGTCGGTCAGCGGCAGCGGCGCCGGACGGCGGATGCGGAAGGCCCGCACGCCGGCCTGGATCCAGCGGCGCAGCTCCGGGACGACCAGCACCGGCTGCTCCAGCCACTTGGCCAGGGCCGGGCGCAGGGGCTTGGGGGCGAAGGTGGCGAAGAGGCTGGCGAAGATCCAGACGAAGAAGCGCAGGCCCACCTTCTCCAGTCCGCCCGGGTCGAGCGCGGTGACGGAGGCGAGCCGGCCGGGCCGCAGGTGGGCCTGGTTGATGACGAGCCAGCCCCCGTAGGAGGAGCCGACGAGGTGGACCCGGTCCAGGCCGAGCGCGTCGAGGGCCTCGTCCAGCCACTGCGCGGCGCGCTCGGGCTGCCACATGGGCTCGCGGTGGACGCTGCGGCCGGGGTCGCCGGGGGTGTCGAGGGCGTAGACGGGGCGTTCGGCGCTGAGCGCGGGGGTGTTGGGGTACCACTGGGCGGAGCAGCCGCCGGAGCCGTGGATGAGGACGACGGGCGTACGGGACTCGGCCGCCGGGTCGGCGGGGCCGTAGCGGTAGACGTGCGTGGTGCCGAAGCTGGTCTCCACGTCGGTCTCGGAGCGGAGGGGTGCGCCCATCGCGTAGAGGGCGTCGCAGGCGGCGAAGTAGCGGTCGCGGAGTTCCTCGCTGACGTAGCGGCCGAGGTCGCGGCGCGCGCGGGCCGTGGTGTCGGTGCGGATGTCGGCGCTGGTGGGCACGGCGGTACCTCCGGGTTGCTCGTCCGGTCTTCGTGGTACGACCGTACCATGATGATGGTACGGCGGTACCATGAACGCGGTGCAGGACGAGGGCGGAGGAGCCGGGACATGCCCAAGCGGGTGGACCACGAGGAACGGCGCGGGCAGATCGCCGAGGCGCTGGTACGGGTCGCCGGGCGGCGCGGACTGCACGCCGTCGGCATGCGGGACGTGGCCGCCGAGGCGGGGGTGTCGCTGCGGCTGGTCCAGTACTACTTCGAGACCAAGGAGAAGCTGCTCCTCTACGGGCTCCAGCACCTCACCGACCGGTTCACCGCCCGCGTCGGCGCCCGCCTGGCCGCCGCCGGGCCGGCCCCGGGCCCGCGGGCGACCGCCGAGGCGCTGCTGATGGCGTCACTGCCCACCGACGAGGAGGGCCGCACCTTCCACCTGCTCTACACCTCGTACGCGATCCTCTCCGTGACCGACGAGGCCCTGGCTGCCCAGCCGTTCATCGACAACCCGGACGCGGCCGAGGACGCCCTGGCCGGGCTGATCGCGGGCGCGCAGGAGGCGGGCCTGGCCGACCCCGGGGCGGACGCGCGCCTGGAGGCCGTCAGCCTGCTCGCCATGGCGGGGACCCTGGGCACGAGCGTCCTGGTGGGCCAGCGCGGGCCCGCGGCGGCCGCCGCGGTGCTGCGCCACCACCTGGACCGGATCTTCACCGTCCCGCCGGACGTCTCCTAGCGGGACGCCTTCGGGACGGCGCCGCCGCGCGGACGGCGGAGGGTGTAGATCACGGTGGAGATGCCGGCCGCCAGGGCCAGGATGCGGGGCAGCGGCTGTACGTCGTGGGGCAGTGCGCCGATGGCGACGACGACGGCCAGGGTGAGGACGACGACCAGGGCGACGGTGATCAGGGGACGGGAGTTCATTGCGGTCTCCTTCGGGAGTGAGGGGGATGCCCGCCCCGTGCGCCGGGGGAAGGCGCACGGGGCGGTCGGGCGGGTCAGACGCGGGTGAGGAGCCCCTCGTGCCACAGCCGGCGGACGACGTCCTCGGCGACGGGGAGTTCCGCCGGGGTGAAACGGGGTCGGTCAAGCAGCTGCGCCAGGACGGGGGCGGCCGCCTCGGGGAAGGCCAGCACCCGGTCCGCGAGGTGGAGCACGAGGTGTCCGCCCTCCACGACGGCCCTGAGCACCGTCTCGCGGTGGACCTCGAACACCGTGTCGCGGGTGATCGCCTCGTCGGCCAGCACCGCCGAGACCTGGCGCAGCGGTGCCGGGAACGTGCCGATCGCGCCCTTGGCCAGGAGCCCGGCCAGCTCCTCGTCGGAGGTCCCGGCGAACCAGTCGGCCAGGCCCCGGCGCAGCCGGCCCACCGCCTCGGCGGCGGTGGCGGGGTCCCGTACGAAGTCGGCGGGGAAGGCCGTACGGCCGGGCACCTCCACGATGCGCGACAGCAGCTCGCCCACCGCCCAGTGCTCGGTCCACGCCGTCAGGCTCAGGGTCAGGTGCAGGGAGGAGACGCCCTCGCTGCGCGCCGAGTGCACCCAGCCGCGCGGCAGCCACAGCACGTCGCCGGGCTCCAGGGTGAGCACCTTCCACGGCTCCATGGCCTTCAGGCGCTCCGTCGTCCACTCGGGGCGCTCGCGCAGCCGGTCCCAGGACTCGTGGGCGAGCGGGGCGGGCAGCACCGGCTCGCGCAGGGTCCACACCTTGCTGCCCTCGACCTGCACGACGAAGGAGTCGCGGGGGTCGAAGTGGGCCGCGAAGCCCTGGGACTTGGGCGGGGTGACGTACGCGTTCACGTGCACCGGCCGCGAGGTGTCGTGGGCCAGCCGGCGGGTGAAGCGGGCGAGGGGCTCGCTGTACTCCTGGAGGCCCTGCATCACCAGCGAGGCGCCCTCGGCGAGTTCACCGGCCGTCCTGCGTACGTCAGGTGCGTCCGCGTACATCAGCGTGGGGCGGGTGTAGCGCTGGTCGGCGATCTGGGCGCCGCCGCTGATGACGCGGAAGTCGGGCAGGCGGCGGCCGGACGCCGCGAGGGTGGCGTCGAGGGCGGCCCAGCCGAAGAGGTCCGCGAAGCCGCCGGGGGCGCGGAACACCACCGGTTCGGCCGGCGGGCCGGCGCGGAACCCCTCCGGGTCGGCGGTCAGCCGGCCGAGCGCGGTGAAGTCCGGCCGGGACAGGGCGGAGGGGGTGGTGGTTGCCGTCGTCGTCATGCCGTCCTCGCTGCGGTGGGGAGGGGGGTGGTCGGGGTGGGCGCCGGCGCGGTCACCTGTGCCGGGGCGCCGGACTGGCGGGCCAGGAGGAGGTAGCTGCGGAGCTCGTCGAGCGTGCCCAGGCCGAGCCGGTTGTGGAGCATGTGGACGTGGGAGAAGACGATCCGCGCCGTGTACGTCCCCTCCGCGCCGAGCGGTCCGGCCACCGCCCGCGCCAGCGCCGTCCGCCAGGCGCGCAGCGGTCCGGGGGAGCTGGTGGCCCGCGCGACCAGGTCATGGCCTTCGGCGGCGAGCCGGTCGGCCGCGACGACGCACTCCGCCTCCAGCCCCGTCAGCACCTCCTGCGGGTAGCCCGCCCGCAGCGCCCAGTCGCTCCACGAGCCGGCCCCGAAGGCGGCGAACAGCCCGGCGTCGAGCACGGAGGCGGCGACCGCCGTGGCCCGCAGGGCGAGCGCCGTACGCGCCCGGTCGGAGGGGCGGGTGCGCAGGAAGGCCAGGCACAGCTCGCTGGACGTGCCGAACAGGTCCTCGGAGACCTCGATCAGGGCGGGCCCGCCGTAGCGCTCGAACTCGGGGGCGTACGTGCTCGGGTACACCCCCGGCGCCAGCAGCTCCCGCTCCTCGACGGGGACCCCGCCCTCCCCGGCCGTGGCCAGCCGCCGGGACTGCACGGCGAACCGGGCGGGGTCCAGGGGCTTCTCCCCGGGCAGGAGGACGTTCGCGGCCGCGAGCCGGTCCTGGAGTACGCGGCCCAGCGCGGCGGCGTCCGGCGGCGCGAGGTCGCGGGCGCGCAGGCGGACGTGCGGCCCGCCCTGCCAGTAGCGCATGAAGAACCAGCTGCCGGGCGCCAGTCCGGCTGTGGCCGGGCCGACCACGTCGGTGACGACCCGGTCGCCCACGGAGCGGTCGGAGGCGGCCAGGTGCAGGTGCCAGGCGGTCCAGAGCCGGGGGCCCGTCGGGGCGGGGGTGGATGCGTAAGTGGTTTCCTTCATGTCACAACCTCAGGTCCAGGGGGAGTCCGTTGAAGCGCGGGGTGCCGCTGATGACGGACAGCAGGACGGTCTCGTCGGGCGCGAGCCCCAGTGGCCGCTGGACGGCGAGCCCGTCGAAGGCGCGCGCCGGCCGGGCGTACAGCCCGTGGGCGGCGGCGTTCAGGCACAGGCCCTGGGTGATCCAGCCGGCCACGTACTGGGCCAGCGTCCAGGCACCCGGCCCGAGTTCGGCGATCAGCCCGTGCTGGCGGACCGAGCAGAACCACACCGCCGAGGCGTGCCGGACATCGCAGCCGTTGCCCGGCGCCAGCTTGTAGCCGTAGTCCCGCTCCAGGGCGGCCAGGGCGCCCGCGCCGGGGCGGTGCGGCAGCAGCCGGCCGCCGCTGAGGCGGTGGACGCCGTCCTCGAAGCCGTCGGTGGCCTGGACGGCCACGGTGACGTTCACGTGCTCCGCGACCCGGCGCAGCAGCTCCCCCGGCGGCGGCACGGCCGCCCAGGCGGTGGCCCCGGCCAGCGAGCCCTCCGGCACCTGGCGCAGCCGCCCCGCCATGCCGGTGAGGCCGCGGGGCATACGGCCGGAGCCGCGCTCCCACAGCACCTCCGCCCAGCTCAGGTCGAGGGCGGCCGCCTCGCGCGGGATGGCGGGGGTGAGGAGGGCCGGGTCCTGGGGGGCGAGGGCGGCCTGCGCGCGGTTGACGGCCAGGATCTCGTCGAGGGAGGGGTCGGCGGTGGGGGGCCGCTCCCTGTCAGCCGCCGGCGGGGCCGGCTCGGGCCGTCTGGGACCGTCCAGGTCCACGGTGAGGGGCAGGCTCCACTCCCCGTCCGTGAGGCCCAGTTCCGTCAGGGCTCCCTCGGTGGCGGGCAGCGTCAGGCGGCCCGGTACGCCGAAGAGTTCCAGGCCCACCGCGAGCGCGCGCAGCGAGATGCCCAGCTCCAGCTCGGTGAGGGTGCCGCGCAGCGGGCCGTAGAAGGCCGGGAGCCGGGTGTAGCGGCCGGCCAGCAGGATCCGCCGGGCGGTGTCGCGGGCCGCGCCCGGGAGCTCCGCCAGCGCGTGCCGGTGCACGTCCAGGACCCGGGCGGGGCCCTCGCCGGTGAGGAAGGCGTGCACCGGGAACAGGCTGCGTACGGAGGGCAGCGCGCGGTGCTCGAAGTAGGGGTTGGTCAGCTCGGCCCGCTGGAGCCCGAACGCCGCCAGCAGCGCCCGCTCCGGCCGCCGGTCCGCGCCGGCCACCCGCCCCGCCGGGAACGCGGTCCGCTCCAGCAGCTCGGTGGTCCCGTACGGCAGCGTGGCGGCGTCCGCGCCGGCCGCCCCGTCGGGGAGCGGGCCGGACGCCTCGGCGACCTGGGCCGGGGTGGGGAACTGCGAGCGGCCGGTGCCCTGCGCGTGGGCGTAGCGCAGCACGCGGCGGGACAGGGCGTCCGTCGTCATCGACGTGCTCATCAGGGGCCGCCTCTCAGGGGAAGGGATGGGGGTCGTACGGGGCGTTGCGGTGCTCCTGCGGGGTGCCGCGCAGGGCGGCGGCCAGCCGGGGCAGGCCGGCGAGGCGCTGCTGGGCGTGGCCGAAGCACATCGGGAGGATCCCGGGGACGACCGCCTTGGCCACGGCCAGGCCGAGGTCGGCGTGGTCGCGGGTGGACTGGTCGACCAGCACGATCCGGTCCAGTCCGGCGTCCGCGAAGCGGGCCCGTACGAAGTCCAGCGCGCCCCGAACCGTGCCGCCGGCGGCCCGCAGCAGCCGGTCCGGCCACTCGGGGAACGCCTCCTGGAGGGTGACCCGGGGGCCGCCGAGGACGGCGGTGACCCGGGGCAGGGTCTCGGGCCGGTTGTACAGGTCGACGTGGTCCTCCAGCAGGTCCACCTGCCAGGGGTCGGCGACCATCGCCGCGCCCGCCTCGGGGTCGGCCGGGGGCCGGGTGCACATCTGGGTGAGCTCCCACAGCGCGGCCCGTACCGCCGACTCCGGGTCGGCGCCGGAGCCGGCGGCGGACCAGCTGGCGGGGTGGCCGCCGGTGCGGTTGACGGCCATCGCCCACACCAGGGGGATGTCGATGTCCTGGGTGGCGACCAGCAGGTGGGCGTCGTATCCGTGGATGTCGATGGTGTCGAGGAGCCGGCGCGAGACCGGGTCCGCGAGGCTCGCCGGGTCGATGGCGGGCAGCGGCCGGGCGCGGTGCCAGGAGAGCAGGAACGCGTCGCGCTCGGCGAGTTCGAGCAGGGAGTGCAGGGCCGCCTCGGTGAGCCCGGAGCCGAGGGCGCAGCCGCTGGAGGAGTCCGGGAAGTGGCTGCGGCGGCGGTCGGCGTGCTGGTCGCGGCGAGCGCCGTGGCGGTCGTGGCGGTGGAGGTACTCGTAGCGGTAGAAGCCGATCTCGGCCGGGACGAGCGTCGGTTCGCCGGTGGCGAGGTCGTGGCCCCACACCCAGTCCATGGGGGTGTCGGGGGTGCTCGGGATGACCCGGGAGAGGGGGTGGGCGAGCTGCTCCTCGGTGTACGTGCCCAGGCCGGCCGGGTCGATGGCGCGGTCGGCGACGTCCCGGTAGGACAGGCCGGTGAGGACCTGCCCGTGGTGCGGGAAGCTGCCCATGCGCTCGTACGCCTCCAGGACCGCGACGGACTCGGCGCGCTCGAAGGTCAGCGCCCGGCCGTAGCCGTGCGCGGGCGACTCGGGCAGGACGGCGTTGCTCATCGCGTAGGGGGCGTCGAGGTCGCGCATGACCTGGAGGACCGGCCCGAAGCGCGGGTCGACCAGGCGGCGGCGCAGCGCGCCCGGGGCGAGCAGGGCGTCACCGCCAGTGCCGCGCACGGGGTCGTCGGGGGAGGCGGCGGGGTCGTCGAGGACCAGCCGGGGCGGGCGGGCCGAGGGGTCGGGGACGGGCGCGGGCTCGGCGCAGACGGCGCAGTTGAAGGTGCGGACGATGCGGTGGCGGGCGATCCCGGCACCGCCGACCGCGAGGAGCTCGCCGGGGGCGAGGGGGCCCGCGGTGAGGGCGTCCAGGGCGGCCGCGAGGGCTTCGGCGAGGAAGGGCCCCGGGGGGCGGGCGCCCCGCAGGGGCTGCTCGATCCGGTCGGCCAGCGGGTGGTCGACGGCGATGCGGGCCCGCGTCTCGGCGCAGCCGGGGCACCCGGAGTCGGTGCCGGGCACCCAGAGGGGCCCGGCCTGGACCTCGTCGCCGGCCACCCGGACGGACAGGTACGCCCGCCCCTCCTCGTCGGCCCGCTGGTACAGGGCCCGCTCGTGGTCGAGGTCCCACCCGGTGTGGAGGGTGACCGCCCCGGCCTCCAGCCCCGCTGCCCGGGCATAGGCGCCGAGCAGCCCGGCCAGGTCGGGGAGCGCGGCCGACGCGTCGAACGGGCCGGCCGGAGACGATGTTTCACGTGAAACAGCCGCCGGGTCCGAGGCGCCGCCTGCCAGGGCGTGGGTGCTCGTGGGGTCGGCCGGAGCCGTGAGGGCGGTGGCGGTGGTCATGCCAGGGCCTCCTTCGGGAGGGCTTCCGCGACGACGCGGTCCGTGGCCGGACGGGCCGTCACCGTGCCGAACCACAGCGGGGTTTCGCCCGCCACCGGGTCGGCGGCACGGATCCCGGCGGGGGTGAGCCACAGCCGGGTCTGGGCCGCCAGCGCGCTCAGCGCGGCGGGGTCGGCGTGCAGCAGCGCGGTGGTGTCCGGACCGGCGGTGACGAGCTCGCGCCCACGGATGCGCCGGGTCTGGACCCGGGTCAGCGCGGTGCTGAGGGCGGCGACGACGGCGTCGGACCGGTCCGGGCCCCAGGCGGAGGCGACCTCCTCAGCCGTGACGCGGTCGCGGACCACGGCCAGCGGCCAGTCCACGCCCGGCACCCGGAGCAGGCTCAGCCCGACGGTGAGGAACTCGTGGTCCTCCAGGGTGCGCCAGAGCACCTGGGCGGCCGTGTCGAGGTCCGCGAACTCCGTTGTTTCCTCGGCGGGTTCTGCCTGACCGGCGAGCAGCCGCAGGGCGCCGTCGAGCAGCCAGGCCGCCTCGGTGGTACCGGCGGCGGCGACGGCCTCCGGGCCGGGGTGCTGCTGGGCGCGCAGGGCGGCGAGGGCGGCGGCCACCGAGGAGGCACGCTGGTTGGCGCCCCAGGCGGCGACGGAACCGGCGGTCCCGTCCCGGTGCTCGGCCTCGGCGATGCCGAGCGGCAGCTGCGGCAGGTTCTCGGGGGCGACCAGCGCGAAGGGCCCGGTCCACTGCGCCGCGACCTCCTGCACCCGGGCGACGGCCTCGTCCAGGCCGGCCGCCGGGGCGGTTTCGGCAGCCGCAGCGCCCGGGGCGGGCACCGCACCGGGGGCACCCGGGGTGGCCGACGGCAGGGTGATCGGGGTGGTGTTCAGGGTGGGGCCGTGGATGACGTACGCGCTCTCGCCGGGGGTTCCCATCGTGCCGGTCAGGACGCGGTAGGCCAGCCGGCCCGCGAGGGCACCGGCCAGGGCGCCGGCGGCGGCGCCCAGCGGAGCGGCGTCGGGGGTGCGGACCCAGTGGCCCACGCGGGCGGCCACCGCCTCCAGGCGGGCGGGGGCTCCGGACACCTCCGGGCCGACCAGGTGGAAGCGGCCGTCCAGCCGGACCGGCACGACGGGGCAGCCCGGCGGCAGCAGCGCGGCCACCCGGGCCAGCTCCGCACCGAGCACCTCGCCCGGGGCGCAGACGATCGCGACGTCGGCCGGCACAGCGGCGACGCCCCGGCCGCCGGGCCGCACCGCACGGGCGCCGGTCCCCTCGGCCTCCTCTGCGAGGTCCACGGCCCACGCCGGCTCCGCTCCCCGCGCCAGCACCTCGGCGCCCAGCCGTACCGCAGCGGCGGTGGCGGTGGCCGCCTCCTCGGCCGGGACGGACAGCAGCAGGCGGCCGAGGCCGGTCCTGGCCAGGCCGCGGGCGGCCGGGAGGAGCGCGGTGGACGGGCCGGCCAGGAGCACCGTGGCGGTGCGCAGGCGGGCGAAGGCCGCGTACGGGTCCTCGTGCAGGGTCTCCAGGTCCGCGAGGACGTCGCGGTACCGCTCGCGGGTCGCCGCGTCCGGCTCGGGGACGCTGAGGGAGTCCAGGTCGAGGAGGAGGCCCTGCCGGCTGAAGGTGTTCAGCAGCGTGGCCACCACCGGCCGGGCGGCCTCGTTGCCGAGGGCGGCGACGAGGGAGTCCTCGTCCGCGCCGTCCTCCAGCAGCGGCACGCACACGTCGGCCACCCGGAACAGCGCCGCCGGTCCCCGCACCACGAACGAGGTGCCCTCGGCCCCGAAGTAGACGCCGTCCCGCACCGGTGCGTAGTGCAGGGCGGGGCGCAGCCTCATCCGCATGATCGCTCTCCCTGGTCCTTGTCGTCGGTGGGCCCGTCGCCGGGCCGGGTGTAGGTGAACCGTCCGCCGGACGGCCTGCTGATCTCGACCGCCCACTCGTAGGCGTGCGGTGACGCGCCCGCCGCGGGCAGTGCCTCTTCCACGAAGCCGCTGCCGTCACGGTCGAGGAAGCGCGGCAGCACACGGCCCATCAGCGCGCTGCCGAGGTCGACGTACTGCGGTTTGCGCTGCTTGGCGGCGCCTCCGGAGCCGGCGCCCGCGGCGGGGGCCGGCTTGAGGACGACCTCGGCCGGTACCCCGTGGCGGGCCCGCCAGCGGGTCAGCGCCAGCAGCCGGTCGGCCTCGCCGGGCCCCTGCCGGACGGCCTGCTCGAAGTCCTCACCCGGGTACCAGCGGCGGCGCTGGAGGACGACGGACCCGGCGAGCAGCCGGGGGGTGAACGGCTCGGTCGGCACCCCGCCGGGGCCGGGACCGCCGAGACCGCCCGGCATCCCCAGGTCGGGCAGCAGCCGGCCGCCCATGACCAGCCAGTTGGCCAGGCGCAGCGGCGGCGGCAGCAGCTCGGGGTGGCCGGTGCCGAGGGTGACGAGGTGCAGCGGGCGGCCGTCAGCGTCCTCGACGTACAGCCGGTCGAGGTCCGGGTCGTGGACGAGCCGCAGCCCGTACCAGTCGTCGGCGTGCAGCCGCCGGTCGAGGACGGGCGCGTGCGCGTTGACGCTGATCCCGTGCAGGCCGCGGTCCTCCGCGAGGACCGTGCCCGTGCCGTGGCCGGCGTGGCGCTCCTCCAGGCGGCGGCGCAGCCGGTGCAGGGCCTGCCCGCCGAGCTCGGCGTCATGGCCGAGGAAGCGGCCGTAGAGCATGCCGTGGCCGGGGTAGGAGTCGTTGACGACCAGCCGGTCGCCGGCCGGCTGGACCAGGACGCTGTAGGCGACGGCGTCCCGGCGGAACCGGTCGGGCAGCGGCGCGGCCAGCTCCGCCAGCCAGGCGGGGTCCCAGACCACCTCGGTGTCGCCCGTGCGGGCGGCGAGGTCCGCGCGGAGTTCGCCGAGCAGCCGGGTGCGCAGCGTGCGCAGCGGGGCGAGGGCGGGGCTGCCCGCCACCACCCGCTCGTTGACCGCACGCACCAGGTGGCGGGCGTGGTCGGTGAGGCTGACGGCGGCGCCGCGGCCGTGGAGCTCGACGAACACCTCCGTGAGCACGGCGCGGATGTCGTGGAGCCGGTCGAAGGCGGAGAGGAACTCCATGGCGTGCGCGAGGTCGCGCAGCTGCCGGTCCAGGGCGCGGGTGTCGACCTCGGCCGGGGGCAGCAGGTAGTTCTCGGAGACGAGCAGGACGGCCGGGCGGCGGGCCTCCTCGGTCAGTGCCTTGGTGAGGGTGCCGATGCCGCGCAGGGCTTCGGCGCGTTCGGCGTGTCCGGCGTCGGCGAGCCCGGCCAGGGCGGTGCGCAGCGCCTCGTGGCGGCCGGAGCCGGCGAGGGGGTCGGCGGCGCAGTCCTCCGGGCCGTCGGTGGTGCACAGCAGCCCGGCGTCCAGGGAGCCCAGGACGATGCCGGTGGCCCGCTCCGGGGTGGTCCCGAGGGCGCGGGCGAGGTCTGCGGCGATCGCGCCGACGGTGCGGGGGCCCATGTCGGTGGCGGCCAGCAGCCGGCGCAGGGGTTCGGTGAGGGTGGCCGACAGCAGCCGGCTGCCGTCGCCGCTGTCCTGGCCGGCCTTCACGAAGGAGATCCGGTCCGGGCCCGGGCCCGGGGAGAGGCTGGGCGACTGGCGGACCCACGTGCCGGGGCCCGGCGGGAGCGCGGGGTCGGCGGTGCGGGCGACGTAGCCGAGCATCGCCTGGTCCAGGTGCGGGAAGGAGCGGGCCCCGGTGAAGGCCACCTCGTCGGGGCGGGCGCCGCCGGGCGAGGGGACGGCCAGCCCGACCGCGGTGAAGCGGGCGAGTGGGCTGGTGCGCATCATGGCCCGGGTCACGTACTGGAGCAGCCCGCGCTCGGACTTGGCGGCCCGGGACAGGGTGCCCTCGCGGTAGCCGACGGCCGCCCGGTGCACCTCGGGGGCCAGCAGCGCCAGCGAGCGCAGCAGGTCCTCGTCCCCGAGGAGTCCGGAGAGGGTGCCGCGCTCGCGGGCCAGGGCACCGGGGTGCGTGTCGGCCGCCTCGGCGAGGAGGCCGTCGCGCAGGATCCGCAGCTCCAGCCAGGCCCGGAACTCGGCCGGGGCCGGGTCCGGCAGGGTGGCCGGGACCCGGTCGTTGTGCACGGCCCGGCGTACGGCGACCAGCGCGGCCCGCTCGTCGGCGGGGGCCGCGCCGATCCGCTCGTACAGGGCGTCGGTACAGGCGCCGGCCCGGACGGCCAGCTCGGCCTCGACCCGGGCCAGCTCGTCGAGCACCCCGGCAAGAGCCCGGTCGGCCAGCCGGCTGCGCCGCAGGGGGTTGACCCGCAGCATCCAGACGGGCTCGGTCCGCTCCGCCGGGGACCGCCCCGGGGCATCGGCGGAGGCGCTCACCGGGGTGTCCGCCCCGGCGGTGGCCTCCGTAGCGGATGCCGGCGTCCCGGCGGAGGCGCTCACCGGGGTGTCCGCCCCGGCGGTGGCCTCCGCGGCGGGTGCCGGGCGGGTTTCTGTGAGGGTCACCGGAAGTCCTTCCGGATGCGGTGCGTGCGGGCCGCGACGCACAGCAGCAGGCCGCCGGCGATCCAGGCGCCCAGCACCAGCGCGACCCGGCCGAGTTCCCAGCTGTGCGCCGGCTCCAGCGCGGCCATGTCCTCGGGCAGCAGCGCCGCCCGCATGCCCTGGGCCATCCACTTCAGCGGGAAGACCGCGCCGACGCGCTGCACGGTGTCGGGCAGGCCGGAGAAGGAGTAGTAGACCCCGGAGACGAACTGGAGCAGCACGAACGGGAACTGCACGGCGGCGGTGATGGTCCGCCGGTCGGTGATCAGCGAGCCGACCGCGATGCCCAGCAGGGCGGTGGCGGCGGAGCCGAGCAGGAACACCCAGGCCAGAGTGGCCCAGCGGCCCGCGGTGGTGGGCAGCGGGAAGTCGAACACGGCCACGGCCAGCGCCAGTACGGCGACGGACTGGAGCAGGGCCAGGACCAGCACCAGGACGGTCTTGGCGAGGAAGTAGCCGCCCGTCGCGAACGGGGTGCCGCGCAGCCGCTTCAGCGAGCCGTCGCCGCTCTCCAGGGCGATACCGGTGGCGAGGACGCCGAACGCGGCGGACATCACGCCCGAGGCGAGGACACCGGCGACGACCACGTCGTGCATGGGGACGGTGTGCTCCCCGGCCTTCATCGTGAAGATCGAGCCGAAGAGCAGCATCAGCACCACCGGCAGCGCCATGTTCATGGCCACGGCGGTGCGGTTGCGGAAGAAGACCCGCAGTTCGGCGCGGGCGCGCAGCAGGCCGGTGCGCAGCACCCCCGGCAGCGGGCCGCGGGCGGCCACCGCGCCGATCAGGCCCGGGGCCTTCACGGGAACGGGGGCGGGAGCGGTGGCCTGGAGGGTCGGGGTGGGCGTCATCGGGTCCTGCTCCTTTCGTGCGTGTCCTCGCCGGCGCGGTCGCGTCCGGCGTCCTCGATCAGCCGCAGGTAGCGGCTCTCCAGGGAGGGGCGGCGGATCTCCAGCCCGGGGACGTCCGTGCCCAGCCGGGCGCGCAGGTCCTCCAGGACGGGTCCGACCTCGGCGGTGGTGACGGTGCGGGTGCGGCCGTCCTCGCGCCAGGACACCTCGGTGCCGGCGTCGCCGCCGCCGAGTTCGGCGGGCGGCGCGACCTCCCGTACGCGTCCGCCGGCGAGGACCGCCACGCGGTCGGCGAGCCGTTCGGCCTCGTCCAGGTAGTGGGTGGTGAGCAGCACCGTGGTGCCCTCGTCGCGGAGCCGCTCGATCATGGCCCAGCAGTCGCGGCGAGCCTGCGGGTCGAGGCCGGTGGTCGGCTCGTCGAGGAACAGCAGCTCGGGGCGGCCCACGACCGCCAGCGCCAGGTCCAGGCGGCGGCGCTGACCGCCGGAGAGGGAGCCGAGCAGGGCCCGGGGCCGGTCGGCGAGGTCCACCAGCTCCAGCGCGTCCCGGACGGGGAGCGGGTCGGAGTAGCACAGGCCGATCTGCTCGACGAGTTCGCCGACCCGCCAGCCCTCGTGGTCGGTGCCGCTCTGCTGGACGATGCCGATGCGGTTGCGCCAGGCACGCCCCGCCTGGCCGGGGTCCTCGCCGAGGACGGTGACGGAGCCTCCGGAGCGGTGCCGGAAGCCCTCCAGGATCTCGATGGTGGTCGTCTTGCCGGCGCCGTTGGGGCCGAGCACGCCGAACACCTCGCCCCGGCGGACCTCCAGGTCCACGGAGGCGACGGCGACATGGGCCCCGTACGCCTTGTGCAGGCCGGAGGTCCGGATGGCGAGGTCCTCCGTGCCCGTGGAAGCGTCCGTCTCGGTGCCGGGCCAGCTGAGCGAGCTCACGCCGCCTTCCTCTCCGCTGCGCGCCGCAGCCGCTCGCGCCAGTCCTCCCCGTACACCGCGTCGACGGTCTCGGCGATGGCGAAGCACAGGTAGTAGCGCTGGATGGGTGTCACGCCGAGCAGGGGGAGCCGGCTGTAGAACAGGTTGATGAGGAGCCGGTACGAGGCGAACCAGGACGGCGTCCGGTCCGCGACCCGGCTCTCGGCGATGGTGGCGTGGAACTCGCTGCGGCCCTCGCCGACCGGTCCCCGGTGTCCGGGCGGGGCGGTGGACGCGCGGTCCGTCACGGGGGCGAGCCCGTCCAGCAGCTCGGCACTGAGGTCGCCGCGGGCTGCCGCGGTGTCGAAGACCCCCATGCCGTAGGCGAACGCCGCACGGAACTCGGCGGCTTCGGAGCTCTCGGCGCCGTCCCGGGCCCGCTCGACGACGGCGCGCAGCGCGGGCCCGTCGGTCTGGAGCCTGCGGGCGAAGGAGGGGCGCGGGTCCTTGACGGAGCCGGCCCAGTGCAGGAACGCCTCGGCGTGCGAGCGCAGCGAGAACACCCCGTAGGCGGGGCCGCCGGGGTGGGCCGTGCACAGCGCGGTGAAGGCTTCGGCGAGGGCCATGACGGGAACGCCGGCGCCGCGGCGGGCCGCGAGCTCCATCAGCCGGGCCAGCGGGGTGAACATCCGGGTCAGGGCGAGGTCGCGGGGGGCTTCGAGGCCGTCGGGCCAGGTGATGCCGGAGTGCCGGTCGAAGAACTCGACGGTGCCGCGCGGGCGCAGCGGCAGGTAGGGGGGCTCCACGCGTTCCAGCCGGCCCAGTTCACGGGCCTGGGCGAGGTACTGCTCCCCGGTGATGGGCTCGGGGAGTTCCTGCGTCCGCCAGTCGATGGAGCCGGCGATGTCCTGCCACGGGATGCCGTCCGGGCCACGGGCGATGAGCTCGACGTGCGGGCCGTGCTTCCAGCCCCGGGCCAGATAGGCCACGGTGGCGTGGTGCTCGATGCGCAGGGACCGCACCACCGGTACCAGTACCTGCGAGATCCATGCGGGTTCGATCGGTGATTGCGCATGAAAGCGCATACCGATCGTGCGCTCGTCCGGGGCGCCTTCCATGTGTGTCACCTCTCGTACTCGTTTCCGGCGTCAGCAGCAGGACGAACCGGACGACGAAGAGCAGCAGAGCCAGCTGCCCAGGTTGGAGGCGCCCATCTCGGGGAGGGCGACGCCGTCGACGACGTCGAGAATCTCCAGGTCCTCCAGCTCGAAGGAAGCGAAATCCTCGGCGGTCAGATGGTCCATGCGAATTTCCTTTCTTTTCCCTTGCTTCCACGGATACGGCGGGGCAGGCGCCCGCCCGCCGTCTCTCGACGGTGGGCGGGGCGCCTTGCTCGGACCTGCCTGCGGCGTACCGCCTTCGTCAGCTCAGCAGCAGGACGAGGAGGACGACGAGGAGCAGCACAGCCAGTCACCGCTGGAGGCGCCGACCTCGGGGAGGGCCGCACCGTCGGCGACATCGAGGACCTCGATCTCCTCCAGCTCGAAGGAAGCGAAGTCCTCGGTGCCCAGGTTCTTGTCCATGTGAATTCCCTTTCAGGTTTTCTCTCTGTCGGGCCGGTTGGCCTGACGAGAAGAACACTGCCCGGCCGGATCGGGTTGCGGAAGGGTTCCAGGACTTCCCCTGACACAGGTAATGGGGCCCCGTTACATTCGTCACGCCGGCCCTTCACACGTACGCACGCACGCTTCCCCTGATGTTTTTGCGGGCGCCCCGGATGACAAATGTCACGACCTCACGTGACCCGTGTCAGCGCTCGTGCGGAAAACCTTGTCCGGGCTCCTTCCCACGGCCGACCATGCGAGGGACTCGGCCTCACAGGGAACGGAATTGACGGCGTGACCGGACCATCCACTGAGCAGGCGCCGCGGGGGGACCAGGGGCACTACGTCTCCCGGATCCTCGGCGTACTCGCCCAGGCCCCTCGGCGGGCCCGAATCCAGGGCCGGGACGGCACCCTCGACGGGGCCGCGCTCGTCCGCTCCGTCCACCGGGCCCATGACGCGCTCCGCGCGGCGGGCGCCGGGCCGGGCTCCATGGTGGGGATCCTCACCGGGGCCAACCACCCGCTGACCTTCACCGCACGGCACGCGGCCCATCTGCTGGGCGCCGGGGTGATGTACGTACGGTCGGTGAACCCCGGCTCGGACCTGCCCCTGCCGGCCGCCGAACAGGCCGCGCTCCTCGCGGAATGCGGGGTCGGCGTCCTCGTGACGGACCCGGCCCACGCCGCACGCGGCGCCGAACTGGCCCGTCTGCTCCCGCGGCCGCCAGCCGTCGCGGTGCTCGACACCGCCGATACCGGGCCCATGGCCGGCTCCGCCCCCGCACCGCGGGAACCCGACTGCGCCGTGGTGACGTACACCAGCGGCAGCAGCGGCCGTCCCAAGGGCGTACGGCAGTCCTTCGCCGCCTGGAACCGGCTCGTGCTCGGCGACGCCGCCGCCCTCGCGGGGCGCGCGCCCGAGCGGATGCTGATCGTCACCCCGACCAGCCACACCGTCGCCGTCATGGCCGACGTGGTCCTCGCCTCCGGCGGCTGTCTCGTCGTCCACGACCGCTTCGAGGCCGCCGAGGTGCTCCGCGCCCTGGCCGCCGAACGGATCACCCGCGTCTACCTGACCGTCCCGCAGCTGTACCGGCTGCTGGACCATCCGGACACGTCTGCCACCGACCTGTCCGCGCTGCGCCAGCTGATCTACAGCGGCTGCGTGGCCTCCCCGGCCCGGCTGGCCGAGGCCGTACGGGTCTTCGGCCCGCGCCTCGTGCAGTGCTACGGCTCCACCGAGGCGGGCCGGATCACCCTCCTGGACCAGCTCGACCACTTCGAGCCCGAGCTGCTGCCCAGCGTGGGCCGCCCCTTCCCCGGGGTGGAGCTCCGCCTCTGCGACCCCGCCACCGGCCGCGAGGTCCCCCGGGGCGACCGCGGCGAGGTCCAGGTCCGCTCCCCGCACGCGATGGCCGGCTACCAGGGCCTGCCCGCCGAGAGCGCCGCCGCCCTGCTGCCGGACGGCTGGCTGCGGACCGGCGACCTCGGGCGACTCGACGCGTACGGCTACCTCCACCTGGTCGACCGCGTCGGACGGGTGATCAAGGCGGCCGGGGTCAAGGTCCGGCCCGCCGAGGTCGAACGCGCCCTGCTCACCCACTCCGCCGTCGCCGACTGCGCGGTGTTCGGGATGCCCGACGCCGACACCGGCGAGGCCGTGCACGCCGCCGTGGTGCTGCGCGTCCCCTGCGAGCCGGAGGAACTGCGCCGGCACGTCGCCGCCGCCCTCTGCGCCGCCCACGCCCCCGCGCACATCGTGCGGTGGCCCGAACTCCCCCTGACCGAATCCGGAAAGCCCGACCACAGGCGCCTCGCGGGCGCGGCGGTCTCCGGCGCGGCCTCGAACTGACGAAGAAAGCGAGCTGACAACGTGACGACTGCCACGACCCCGGCCCCCACCGCGACCCCCCAGGCCCACCTGTCGTTCTTCACGGACCGCGCCGCCGCCGCCATCGCGGACGGCAAGCGGGAGTTCCTGGAGCTCGGCCGCCGGGCCGGCCGCTTCCCCAGCGCCTCCACCTCCACCGACCCGGCCGACGCCACCGCCGAGATCAGCGTCTGGTGCAGCAACGACTACCTCGGCATGGGCCAGCAGCCGCAGGTCATGGCCGCCATGCGGGACGCGGTCGAGCGCTTCGGCGCCGGCTCCGGCGGCTCCCGCAACATCGGCGGCACCAACCACGTCCACGTCCAGCTGGAGGCCGAACTCGCCGCGCTGCACGGCAAGGAGGCGGCGCTGCTGTTCACCTCCGGCTACACCGCCAACGACGGCGCCCTCACGGTGATCGCCGGGGCGGTCCCGGACTGCGTGGTCTTCTCGGACGAGCTGAACCACGCCTCGATCATCGACGGGCTGCGGCACAGCGGCGCCGCCAAGCGCATCTTCCGCCACAACGACACCGCGCACCTGGAGGAGCTGATCGCCGCCGAGGCCCCGGAGCGGCCGAAGCTGATCGTGCTGGAGTCGGTGTACTCCATGTCCGGGGACGTCGCGCCGATCCGCGAGGTCACCGAGATCGCCCGCCGCCACGGGGCGACGATCTTCCTCGACGAGGTCCACGCGGTCGGCATGTACGGACCGCGCGGCGCCGGCATCGCGGCCCGCGAGGGCCTGGCCGACGAGATCGACGTGGTGATGGGCACGCTCGGCAAGGGCTTCGGCACCGCCGGCGGCTACATCGCGGGCCCCGCCGCGCTGATCGACGCCGTACGCACCCTGTCGCGCCCGTTCGTCTTCACCACCTCCCTCCCCCCGGCGGTCGCGGCGGGCGCGCTGGCCGCCGTACGCCACCTGGCGGGCTCGGAAGCCGAGCGGACCGCACTGCACCGCAACGCCCGCCTGCTGCACGGGCTGCTGCGGGAACGGGGCATCCCGTTCCTGTCGGACGAGTCGCACATCGTGTCCGTGCTGATCGGCGAGGACACCGCCTGCAAGCGGGCCTCGGCGCTGCTGCTGGAGCGGTACCGGATCTACGTGCAGTCCATCAACGCGCCGAGCGTGAAGACGGGCGAGGAGATCCTGCGCATCGCCCCGGGGGCGCTGCCCGAGCCGGCCGAGGTGGAGAAGTTCGTCGAGGCGCTCGACTCGGTCTGGCTGGAACTCGGCCTGCCCCGGACCACCGCATGAGCTCGGCGCCCTCGCCGGCCGCACCGGTGGCGACGTCCACGGCTTCGACTGCGGCTTCGGCCGTGGCGTCCTCGGTGGCGTCCTCGGTGGCGTCCGTCCTGGCGGAGTCGGCCGCCCGCAGGCCCGCGCATCCCGCGCTGGTCTTCGAAGGCCGCTCCTACTCCTACGCGGAGCTCTGGGACGGCGCCCTGCGGTACGCGGCCGCGCTGCGCGCCCGGGGCCTGGGCGCCGGGGACAAGGTGGCCCTGCTGCTGCCCAACACCCCGGCGTTCCCGATGGCCTACTACGGGGTCCTCGCGCTGGGCTGCACCGCCGTGCCGGTCCACGAGCAGTCCCGGGGCCCCGAGATCGCCCACGTCCTGCGGGACTCGGGCGCGGCGGCGCTGATCTGCGCCGCCTCCCTGCTGCCCGAGGCGGCGCCCGTCGCCCGGGCGGCGGGGGCGGCGCTGCTCTGCGTACGGGACACGCACGCGGACGGCCGTGACGGTGACTGCGGTGACGGGGACGGCGGACTCCCCCGGCTCGACGAGGAGGCGGCGCGCGCCCGCCCCCTCGACGGCCTCCTCCCTCGCGCCCCCGGGGACATCGCGGTCGTCCTCTACACCTCCGGCACCACCGGCGCCCCCAAGGGCGTGATGCTCACGCACCACAACGTGCTGATGAACATCACCACCACCGCCCGCACCCCCTTCGCCTTCGACGGGGACGACGTCCTGCTCGGCACGCTCCCCCTGTCCCACACTTTCGGCCAGATCTGCGGCATGGGCGTCTGCTTCCACGCCGGCGCCACCCTGGTCCTGATGCCCCGCTTCTGCGGCACGCGCGCCCTGGAGCTGATGACCGGCCACGGCTGCACGGTCGTCATGGGCGTTCCCACGATGTACCTGGCCCTGCTCGACGCGGCCGAACGCGACCCCCGCCGGCCCCCGCTCAAGCGCGCCTACTCGGGCGGCTCCTCGCTGCCCCCCGCGGTGCTGCGCAGGGTCGAGGAGGTGCTGGGCGCCCCCGTCTACGAGGGCTACGGGCTCACCGAGACCTCCCCCAGCGTCAGTTACAACCAGCCGGGAACCGAGCGCCGCCCCGGGACGGTCGGCCTGCCCGTCCCCGGAGTCGAGGTCGCCGTCGCCGACCCGGACGGGGCACGGCGGATCCGGCTGCTGCCCGCCGGGGAGCGCGGGGAGATCGTCGTACGGGGGCACGGGCTGATGGCCGGCTACCTGGGCCGCCCGGAGGCCACCGCCGAGGTGCTGGTCGACGGCTGGCTGCGGACCGGGGACATCGGGGTCCGGGAGGAGGACGGCTACCTGCGCGTCCTGGACCGCAAGAAGGACGTGGTCATCCGCGGGGGCTACAACGTCTACCCCCGCGAGGTGGAGGAGGTCCTCCTCGGCCACCCGGCGGTGGCGCAGGCCGCGGTGGTCGGCGTCCCCCACGCACGGCTCGGCGAGGAGGTCGGCGCGGTGCTGCGGACCGTGCCGGGCGTACGGCCGGACCCACGCCTGGCGCAGGAGATCACCCTCTGGAGCGGGGAACGGCTGGCCCGTTACAAGCACCCGCGCCGGATCGTGTTCACCGACGCCTTCCCCGTAGGGCCCACAGGGAAGATCCTGAAGGCCGAACTGGCCGGATTCTTCCGGTAGACCGCCGCGACCGGTCTCCGCGGAAGGGCCGGTACACCCGCTGCGCGAAGATGTAGAACCCACGCACTCAGGAGGCAACACCCGTGGAGAAGACCGCCGCCCGACCCGTCATACGGACCCGACGGGACCAGCTCAGGAACGGGGGCCGGGCATCGCTGATCGGCACCGGTTTCGGCGTGATGTGGTTCGCCCTGGGACAGGCCGTCGTCCACGGGGCCGCCCGTCCGTTCGTCCTCGCGGCCGGCGCGCTGCTGTTCGCCGCGAGCGCCGCCACGGTCGTCCGTCTCTTCCTCCTGGCCCGGCGCACCCCCGAGCACGTGAAGGGCACACCCCCGGCCGCGGGCGGCGGGGGCCCGAAGTTCCTGACGGTGCTGCTGATCGAGGTCGCCGTCCTCGGCGCGGGCAACAACTACATCCGCACCTCCCTGGACCGCCCCGAGCTGATGCTCAGCTGGTCGGCGCTGGTGGTGGGCGCGCACTTCTTCCCGCTGGCCAAGACCCTGCGCGCGCCGATGCTGCGCTGGCTCGGCGGCGCGATGCTGGCGACGGTCGGCCTCGCCGCCCTGGCCGTACTGGTGCTGGGAGCCGATGTCCAGGCGTGGCGGTACGTGCCCGGACTCGGCTGCGCGGCCGTCCTGTGGGGCGGCACCGCGCTCACCGGGCTGAGGGCCGGCCGCAGGGGCTGAACCCCGGCCGGCCGGCCCTGGCGGCGCCGCCTCAGATCCAGCCCTGCTCGACGGCGATCCGGGCCGCGTCGAAGCGGTTGCGGCCGCCGAGCTTCTTGATGGAGGCCGAGGTGACGTTGCGTACGGTTCCCGCCGCCAGGTAGAGCTCGGCCGCGATCTCCTTGACGGTGGCGCCGCCGGCCGTGAGGCGCAGCACCTGGGACTCCCGGGTGCTGAGCTTCGTCGCCGGGCCGGTGCCCGGCAGGCCGAGCCCCATGGCGCTGCCCGCGAGGGACGGGGCCATCGTCACGCAGCCCGCCGCCACCCCCTTGAGGGTGGCGATGAGCCGGGGCAGGCCCGTATCGGTGGGGACGATGCCGTGCACTCCGGCCGCCATCGCGCGCCCCACCGCCGCAGGGCGATTTCCGGCCATCATCAGCACGATCCCGCACGAGGGAACCCGGGCCCGTACGGCTGAGGCGAGGCGAAGGACGTCATCGCCCACCGGGGTGTCTTCCAGCAGGACGACATCGGGTGAATGCCGGTGCACAAGGGACAGGACGTGCTGCGGATCGGTTTCCGCGGCGACGACCTCTATGCCGCCGGCCGATCTGAGGGCCTCGACGAGGGCCTCCAGAAAGAGAATCCGGCTGCCGCCGACAATGACGCTGATAGCCATGGTGAATCCTCTGGATGAACCGTGGGGCCGTGTCCTACCGTTCGGTTTCCACGGTCCAGCCACTGAGCTGTTGGGTTATCTCCAGTGCCCGGCGGCAAATACTGCCGCCGGAAGCCGGTGGTTCCGTTCCGTCGGAGACGGTCTGGAACAGGACGAGCTCGACGTGCCCGTCGCGAGGGCGGACCGCCACGTGTTCCAGACCGTCCGCGGGGGTGGCCACGGACCTCAACAACGAGGCGAGAAGCAGCGGATCCGGCGGGCCGCCCGTCGAAGTGGCCGGGGCGCGCAGGGAAACCGCGGTCATGAGCATGCGAGTCGACTAGTCCCAGTTCAGGTTGTACGAGGTGGCGAGGGACGCCTCCAGCGGACCGTCCGCGTCGGGGGCGACGATGTCCCAGTTGAGGTTCCCGCTCTCGGCGGCGGCGACGTGGATTTCCCCGCCCCGGCCGGGCACGTGGACCGTTCCGGAAAGGAACAGGCCCGCGGCGAGAGCGGCAACGGAAGCGACACCGGCGATACGACGGAACTGCGGCATGGTTTTTCCCCCTGGAAAAGCGTTCGTAAAGCGGGAGCCGTCCGGGCCTTCGGCGCCGGGCCGCTCCTTCCTTCTGCATCCAGCTTGCTTTACGGCCGGCCTCAAGTGGAAGTGGATCGGCTGGCAGGAAGGACCCCGTGGCAGGTCGGTGCCAACCTCGCAACAGAGCCGCGGGGAAGTAGCCATCCACCTGCGGCGTCTCATATGTTGACCGCATCGGCGCGGCTCAGTGAAGAGTGAGCGGCGGGGGACCGAAGAGGAACGACAATGCTGGAACTACTGGGACTGGACGCACAAACAGCGGACGTGTACGGACTCATGCTGGCGAACCACGCATGGGGGGTTACGGAGATCGCACGCCGACTCCATCTGACGCCCGCCGACGTGCGGGAGTCACTGGAGAAGCTGACCGATCTGCGGTTGTTGCACCGATCCGCTGTCAATGACGAACTACAGCCCGCCGACCCGGCGTTGGGTCTGCGGGAACTGCTCAACGAACACAAGCGGGAGCTGGAGAGCAGGCAGGAGGCGGTCGCCCGCTGCGAGGCCGACATGGCCAAGCTCGTCAGCACCTACAGCGAGCTCTACACCGGCCAGAGCCAGCGCGTAGCCCAGCAGTTCCTCGGCCTGGACTCGGTGCAGAACCGGATCAAGGAGCTCGCCACCGAGGCTACCTCCGAATGCCTCACCTTCAATCCCGGCGGAGCGCAGTCTCGAGCCAGCCTCGAGGCCAGCAAGCCGCTCGACCGCGAGACCATCGCCCGCGGTGTCCGGATGCGGACGGTCTACCTGGACAGCGTCCGCAACGACTCGGTGACCACCGAGTACGCGGAGTGGCTGACCGACCTCGGGGGCGAGGTGCGCACCGTGCCCTCGCTGCCGGTGCGGATGCTGATCTTCGACCGGAAGACGGTCATCGTCCCGGCCGACCCGGAGAACACCCGCAAGGGAGCGGTCCAGTTGACCGAGCCGGGCGTGGTCGTGGGGCTGTCCGGACTGTTCGACCAGATCTGGGAGTCGGCCGTCCCGCTGGGCACCCGACAGGACCGCGACGAGCGGGGTCTGACCCGGCAGGAGAAGGAGCTGCTGCGCCTCCTGGGCAGCGGGCTCACCGACGAGGCCGCCGGCCGCCAGCTCGGCCTGTCGCTGCGGACGGTCCGGCGGATGATGGCGGAGCTGATGAAACGTCTCGGCGCGGGCAGCCGCTTCGAGGCGGGCCTGCGCGCTGCCCAGCGCGAGTGGGTCTGACAGCCGCCGACCGCCAGGGGGCGCCTCCGGGCGGCCCCTACGGCTCCGGGAGGGGCGTCGGGAGCTCCGGCTCCGGCAGGGACGCCGGGAGCTCCAGCCAGACCGTCTTTCCCGGGCGGCCGTCCGCCAGGAGGGCGCAGCCCCAGGCGCGGGCCAGGTGGTCCAGGAGGACCAGGCCGTGGCCTCCGGGACGGGCCGGGTCGTGTGCGGGGCGGGGGCGCGGCAGGTCGGGGCTGCCATCGGTCACCTCGACCCTCAGCCGGTCTTCCGGCCCGTAGCGCAGGACCAGCTCCCGCGGGCCCCCCGCGTGCAGGCAGGCGTTGGTGACGAGCTCCGAGACGAGCAGGAGGACGTCCTCCTCGGCCTCGGTCCCCGGCGCCCAGCTCCAGTCGGCCAGGGCCCGGCGCGTGAAGTCACGGCACCGTGTGACCACGCCTGCCGTGGCGCCGCCCAGGACGAGCCTTCGCGTCTGTTCCGCCACCGGCGCACTCCCGTCTCGGCCTCACCCGTCCCCTCGGCGCCGCACCTACCCTCGTCCAGGGGGGACAAATCCCACGGCCGAGGCCACCGGACCGCCACAGCCGCCCCTCAGCCGTCCTGGAGCCCCACCGGAGCCGGGGCCGGTCACGCAGCGCCACCGCCCGCCACCCGAGCCCCCACCTCCGCCCGTGCGCCCCGGCGCCCGCCCATGCGCCCCCACGGCTCCCGGGCGCCCCCGTGTCCACATCCCGGACAACTACGCTCGTTGTATGAACGCAGATGCCGACGCCCTCCGCACCCTGAAGACCGTGAAAGACGCCGACCGGAAGCACGTCTTCCATTCCTGGTCGGCCCAGGAGCTCATCGACCCGCTCGCCGTCGCGGGGGCCGAGGGCTCGTACTTCTGGGACTACGAGGGCAACCGCTATCTCGACTTCTCCAGCGCGCTCGTCTACACCAACATCGGCTACCAGCACCCCAAGGTGGCCGCCGCCGTCGCGGAGCAGGCCGCCCGGCTCTGTACCGTCGCGCCCGGCTTCGCCGTGGACGTCCGCTCCGAGGCGGCCCGCCTGATCGCCGAGCGCACCCCCGGCGACCTCGACAAGATCTTCTTCACCAACGCGGGCGCCGAGGCCGTGGAGAACGCCGTCCGCATGGCCCGGCTGCACACCGGCCGGCCCAAGGTGATGTCCGCGTACCGCTCCTACCACGGCGCCACCTCCGCCGCGATCAACCTCACCGGCGACGCCCGCCGCTTCGGCAACGACAGCGCCACCGCCGGGGTCGTGCACTTCTGGGGCCCGTTCCCCTACCGCTCGCCCTTCTACTCCGGCTCCGAGGCGCAGGAGTGCGAGCGCGCCCTGCGCCACCTGGAGGACACGGTCGTCTTCGAAGGCCCGCAGTCCGTCGCGGCGATCATCCTGGAAACGGTCGGCGGCGCCCCCGGCGTGCTCGTGCCCCCGGCCGGCTACCTGGCGGGCGTCCGCGAGATCTGCGACCGCTACGGCATCGTCTTCATCCTGGACGAGGTCATGGTCGGCTTCGGCCGCACCGGCCGCTGGTTCGCCGCCGACCACTGGGAGGTCACCCCGGACCTCCTCTGCTTCGCCAAGGGCGTCACCAGCGGATACGTCCCGCTCGGCGGTGTCGCGGTCTCCGGCGCGATCGCGCGGACCTTCGCCCGCCGCCCCTACCCGGGCGGGCTGACCTACTCCGGGCACGTGCTGGCCTGCGGCGCCGCCGTCGCCACGATCAACGTGATGGAGGAGGAGGGCATCGTCGAGCAGTCGGCCCGCACCGGCGCCGAACTGCTGGGGCCGGGCCTGCGCGCCCTCGCCGAGAGGCACCCGTCCGTGGGCGAGGTCCGGGGTCTGGGCACCTTCTGGGCCCTGGAACTCGTACGGGACGCGGACACCCGCGAGCCGCTCGTCCCGTACAACGCCTCCGGCGCCGACAACGCCCCCATGGCGGCCTTCGGCGCGGCCCTGAAGAAGGGCGGCCTGTGGCCCCTCCTCGCCGGGAACCGGATCCACGTCGCGCCGCCCTGCAACATCGCGGCCGAGGACGTGGCGAAGGGGCTGGCGGTCCTCGACGAGGCCCTCGCCGTCACGGACGCGCAGATGGCCTGAGCCGCCCGCCGCCCGTCCCCCTTGTGGGGTCGCCCAATCCTCCGCCGCCGGTGTTCGGAGGTTCCGTACGGTGGTCAGCCCCCCGCTTACGTGGTGCAATCCCGTCAGTACTCCAGTCATCAGCACTCCAGTACTTCAGTACGACTCAGCACCTACGGACCGGGATGCACGTCAGTCCCGGGGCGGCCCCTGCGGGGCCGAACGGCGGGGAGCGGGACGTCCTCCTCGGGGGGCGGGCGCTGGACGCCGGGCGTACGGGATCCAGACCAACGGACTCCGTGTTCCCGAGTACCCGAAGGAAGACAGCATGAGCAAGCACGTCCTGGGCCAGAACCAGTACGGCAAGGCCGAGAACCGCATCGTCGTGGTGAGCCGCAAGGGCAGCGACGGCTCGTGGGCCGAGATCCGCGACCTGAACGTCTCGGTCGCGCTGCGCGGCGATTTCCGCGACGTCCACCTCACCGGTGACAACGCCAACTGCCTGCCCACCGACACCACCAAGAACACGGTGTACGCCTTCGGCAAGGAACACGGAATCGCCTCCCCCGAGGCGTTCGGCATCCTGCTCGCCAAGCACTTCGTCTCCTCCCAGGAGCCGATCCGCGAGGCGCAGATCCGCATCGAGGAGTACGTCTGGGAGCGGATCCCCGTCCCGACGCGCAAGGAACAGCACTCCTTCGTCCGCAAGGGCCAGGAGGTGCGCACCGCGCAGGTCACCTACAGCGAGACCACCGGCCTCCAGGTCATCTCGGGGCTGAAGGAACTGACCGTGATGAACTCGACCAACTCCGAGTTCCACGGGTTCATCAAGGACGGGTACACGACCTTGAAGGAGGCGTACGACCGCATCCTGGCCACCAAGGTCACCGCCCGCTGGGCGCACTCGGCGCTGGCCGCCGACGACGCCGGGCACGACTGGGACCGGTCGTACAAGAAGGTCCGCAAGCACCTGCTCGAAGCCTTCGCGGAGACGTACTCCTACTCGCTCCAGCAGACCCTGAACCAGATGGCCGAGCGGGTGCTCGACAACTGCCCCAAGGTCAACGAGGTACGCCTCAACCTGCCCAACAAGCACCACTTCCTCGTCGATCTGGAGCCCTTCGGCCTCAAGAACGACAACGAGGTCTACTTCGCGGCGGACCGGATGTACGGCCTGATCGAAGGCACCGTCCACCGTGAGGGTGTCCAGCCGGTGATCGCCACCTCCGACTGGATCGTGGCGTAACGCCGCTGGTCAGGGCCCGGTGCGGGGCTGCCCGAGGTGCAGGTTCCAGCGGCCCGACCGGCCGCTGAGGACGGTCTCGGTGTCCGGGCGTACGTCGAGCCGCCAGAAGGCCGCGGCGGGCAGCTCCAGGGCCGCCACCACCGCCGCCCGTACGACGGCCTGCGCGACCACCGCGTGGTGCCGCCCGGGCGCCAGTGCGGCCAGGTGCTCCCCGGTACGGGTGATCAGCGCGGCCAGCGGCTCCCCGCCGCCGGGCGGGGCGAACCCCGGGTCGGTGAGCCAGCGCCGGACCGCCTCCGGGTCCTCGGCGGCCACCTCGTCCAGGGTGCGGCCCGCCCACGCCCCGAGGTCCGGCGCGGCCAGGCCCGGGTGCCCGGGGCAGGGCAGGGGGTGCCCGAAGCGGCCCTGGCGGGCGGCTTCGTCCAGCGGGGGCGTGGTCAGGTGCAGGCGCACCGGGGGCGAGGGAGGCGTCGGACGCGGCGGGGGCGTGGGGGGCATAAAAAGAGCGTAAAGCGCGTGCCCGGGGCGTGAGACGGCGGCCACACGCCGTGGTGTTCCGGCCGGGACCGCGCTACCGTCACGGACGACATGTAGAAGGTATGACGGAAGTACCGGTGAGAATCCGGCACGGTCGCGCCACTGTGAATCCTCCCGCGGCGACGGGGGAGGGAAGTCAGACCCGCCCGCCTTCGACGAGAGCACCACTGACCGGGACGCGTGTTCCCCTGGAGGTTTGCCATGGCCCACTCCGCCGTGCCCGCTTCGGCCCCTGTCGCCGTAGCCCCCATCTCGCTCTCCGCGCTGGCCCCCTGGGCCGCCTTCGCCGCCGTCGTGACCCTCTTCCTGCTCTACCTCGTCGGCGTCGAGCAGGGTGCCGCCGCGATCTTCCAGGGCGAGAACGTCCACGAGTGGATGCACGACGGCCGCCACCTGCTCGGCTTCCCCTGCCACTGACCTCCCGCTGATCCCCCGCTGATCACGCGAGGAGCTCCTACGTGAACACCGTCTCGCCCCGGGTCCTGCTGGTCCGGGGCATGCTGGCCGGCCTGCTCGCCGGCGTCGCCGCCTTCCTCGTCGCCTATCTGCTGGGCGAGTCCGAGGTGGACGCGGCGATCGCCATCGAGGAGGCCGGCGAGGCCGCGCACCAGCACGCCGAGGCCGCCCCGGTCAGCCGGGCCCTCCAGGCGACCGCCGGCCTGGGCACCGGCACCCTGCTCTACGGGCTCGCGCTCGGCGGTATCGCCGCGCTCGTGTTCTGCTTCGCCCTCGGCCGTATCGGCCGCTTCGGCCCGCGGGCCACGGCGGCTCTGGTCAGCGGCGGGCTGTTCGTCACCGTCGCGCTGGTGCCCTTCCTCAAGTACCCCGCCAATCCCCCTGCCGTGGGCGACCCCGGCACGGTCGTCCGGCGGACCACCCTCTACCTGCTGATGATCGCGCTGAGCGTGCTGCTGGCCTCGGGCGCGCTGATCCTGGGCCGCCGGCTCGCGCCGCGCCTGGGAAACTGGAACGCCTCGGTCGTGGCCGTGCTCGCCTTCGTGGTGGCCGTCGGGCTCGCCTACGCGCTGCTGCCGGGGATCAACGAGGTGCCGGAGGACTTCCCGGCGGCGCTGATCTGGAAGTTCCGCCTCGCCTCGCTGGCCATCCAGGCGACGGTGTGGACCACTTTCGGCCTGGCCTTCGGTTTTCTAGCCGAACGCGCTATTGCCCCGGCCGCCGCCCCCAAGGAGGCTGTACAGCCGACCAGTTGAAGTCGGCACTCCCGTTGCGGACGTGCCGCATGCGGAGGGTGGGAGCCGGGACATGCAGGCCGCGATAAGGGAATGGCGGGGCTGGACCGGCGCCGCACCCTTCTGGCTGAACTCGGCGCTGCTGAGCCTGGCCCCGTTCACCGACGTACCCCTCTTCGCCCAGGTCTGCGTCATCACCGCCCTGGCCGCCCTCGGCGGACTGGGCCGCCAGCTCTGGTACGGCGACTACGGACACCCCGCGATGCACCTCGCCGCCGCCCTCATGGGGGCGGCGGCGGTGGCTTTCGTGGTCCTCTGAACCCGCCCCCGCTTCCGCCCCGGCGGCGAACTGCCCGTCCGGGGAGGAAGAATGGGGCTTTTCGAGCGGAACGGGGACCGGTGTGACGGCGGCAGGGCGGGACATACCCGAGGAGTACCTGGCCGGGTACGTACGCATGCTCCGGGAGGTCACGGCCACCGGCCGCCACCCCGCGCCCGAGGAGCTCGACGCCCGCCGCGACCTCGGCGAGCGGGCCGCCGAGGCCGGGTACGCCCTGCCCGGCCTGGTCGGCGCCCACCTGGCGGCCACCCGCGCCGCACTGGACGGACGGACCGCCCCCGACCCCCTGATGACCGCCGCCGAGCAGGCCGTGGACGCCTTCGCCGAGGGCTACGAGCGGGCCCGGCGGCAGGCGGTGCGCCAGGAGGAGGCGGCCCGCCGGGAGTTCCTCGACGACCTCCTGCTGGGCCGGGGCGACCCGGGGCGCCTCGCCGGGCGCGCCGAAGCCTTCGGGCTCCGCCCGGCCCCGGCGTACGCGGTGGCCGTGGCCCGCGCGGCCACGCCCTTCGTGGACGGGAGCCCCGGGGTGCGGCGGGTGGAGCGGGTGCTGGAGGGGGCGGTGGAGGGGGCGGTGCTGCTCGCCGCCAAGGAGGGCCGGCTGGTGTGCGTGGTCCCGGCGGGCACCTCGGGGGACGTCTCGGGGCACGTCTCGGGGGACGTCTCCGGGGACGGTGAGGAGCTGCCGGCCCGGTTCGCGCGCGGGGTGCGTGCGGGCTCCGGCCCGGGCGGGCTCGTCGCGGCCGGGCGGCCGCATCCCGGTGTGGGCGGGGTGGCCGCCTCGTACGAGGAGGCCCTGGGCGCCCTGGACCTCGCGGACCGGCTCGGCTTCGAGGGGCCGCTGGTGCGCGCCGCCGATCTGCTGGTCTTCCCCGTGCTGACCCGGGACCGGGCCGCCCTGGCCGATCTGGTGCTGAGCGTCCTCGGTCCGCTGCGGGCCGGGCGCGGCGGGGCGGGCCCGCTGCTGGAGACGCTGACCGCCTACTTCGACGCCGGGTGCGTGTCGGCGGAGGCGGCGCGCCGGCTGGACCTGAGCGTGCGGGCGCTGACGTACCGCCTGGAACGCATCCACAGCCTGACGGCCCACGACCCCGGCGACCCGGTCCACCGCTACACCCTCCAGACGGCCACCCTGGGGGCCCGCCTCCTGAACTGGCCGGCCGAGCCGCTCCCGTAAGGGGAGCACCGCCTCGAAGGGGGGCACCACCTCAACGGGGGAACACCGCCTCACCCGTTCGGGGGCATGAGCCCCCGCCTTCACCGCCCGCCCCCGGCGCCCACCCCGAGCTGCGAAGACTCCCCCCGAGGACCCCGCCACACCAGTGACACTCCGTCAACTCACCGATGTGGTGGAGGTGCCACGCCCCCCGGAGTGGGCCACGCTCCCAGGAACCGGCCGCCCGAGCCGGCTCCCAGGAGGAATGCCATGTCCCGCGCCCGATGGGCGGCCGCCGCGCTGACGGTCACCCTGCTCTGTACCGGCATCGCCCTGTTGCGCGGGGGAGAGGGTGCGGAGCCGGCCGTCTCGGGCATCACGGACGCGCTGCCCTCCCGGGCGCTGGGCCTGTCCGGTCACCGTCGCCTCGTACGGGAGCTGGAGCACTCCGGCACCCACGCCCACCCCCGCAGCCCGGGCCGACGCAGCCGGACCGGAGCCGCCGGACCGCTGCGTGCCTCGCGCCCGCTGCGGCTGCGGATCCCGAGCCTGGAGGTGGACCTCCCGCTCGTGGAGGGGGAGCAGAGCGGGGAGGACACCGCCCGCTGGGACCCCGCCGGTCCGGCCCCCGGGTCGGCCGGGACCGCCGTGGTCACCGGCCGTGGGCTGCCGCTCTCCGAGCTGCGGCGCGGCCGCACCATCGAGATCCCGCGCGCGGACCACCGTACGGCCGTGTTCACCGTCGAGCGGGTCTCCCCGTACGGGGCCACTGCGCCCGAGCGGGGCGGGCGGGCCCGGCTGCGGCTGGTCAGCGGGGAGACCTCCGTCCTCGCGCGGCTGACCGGGCCGCTGCACACCGGCTGAGCACGGTGCGGCCGTCCCGCCGTCAGCCGAGGGGGGGTGTTCTCGTCCCCCGCTCGGGGGCTTCTCGGGCGCGGCCGGCAAGTCGGCGCGGGCGGCGGGGCAGGGAAGCTCCCATGAGCGGTGCGCGGTACGCGCGGTCGGTGCTGGCGCGGGCCCTGACGGTGGCCTGTGTGGCCCTGCTGTGCCTGTTCGGGGCCAGTGCGGCGGCTGCCGCCACCGCCGGCGGCGCCGATCCCCGTCCCGCGTCCTCCGCCCCGGCCGACCCCGCCGAGGGGGAATCGGATCCGGCTGCGGATCCCGATGCGCGGGCGGACGTACGGACGGTGCTGCGTGCGGCGCCGGGTCCGCGCGGGCTGCCGCGGGGGACGTTTCACGTGAAACACGCGGGCGAGTCCACCCGTGTGGCCCCGGGCGGGCCCGCCACCGCGGCCCTGACCCCGCGGACGGTCCGGAGTGTGGTCCTGCGCTGCTGAGGGGGCCGAGCGGCAGAACTCCCCCCGCACACCCCTGGACCACCGTGAGGTTCCGTCATGCCCATCGACCCGTACGCCGCCCTGAACGCCCTCATCCGCGCGGAGGCCGTCCGCTTCTCCCCCGCGGCCCGCGAGGACCGGCCCGTGCCGCCGGTCCCCGCCCCCGCGAGCACCCCTGAGGCCACCCCGGCTCCCGGAGCCGCCGAGGCCACGGCCGGTGCCGGCGGTGAACCGCAGCGGCACACCGCCGACCCGGCCGCATAACCGCCCGGCGCCAGGGCCCGGTACCGCACGCGGGGGGTCAGTCCTCCCGCGTGTAGTACCGGTAGAAGGCGATCACTCCGATGCCGATGCCCGTGAACAGCCCGACGACGACGGAGCGGAGCACGGACTGGTTGGTGAGGCTGTGCAGGTAACCGACGGCGATCCCGATGAAGACCCCGTACGCGGCTGCGTGCACCTCCCGCTGGAGCCTCGGGCCCACCTGGGAGAGCGCGAACATGATGCCTGCGAAGATCGCGCCGCACAGGATCCCGTAGAAGACGTTGCCCGCGTCGACCGGTCCCATCTGGCGCTGCATGAACGCCGCCCAGACCCCGTAGACGAGGCCGAGCAGCAGCGCGCGGATCAGGGCGTTCCTGCGGATGTCGTGTGCGTGTGCCGACGCCGTCCGGCGGTGGTGCCGCCGGGGCGCGGTGGGGGCCGCGTGTGCCATGGCGGGCTCCTCTCTTCCAGCCTCCAGGGCACACCCGCCACCCCGGCGCGGCAAGTGGATCACCCGTCCGGGCGACCCCGGGCCGTCTCCCGCCCCGTACGCAGCAACCGGGGTGGCGCCGGGCCCCGCGCCCGCCTTCGCTGGTGACGTGCGCACCTTCCTGTCGGCGGCCCTCATCGTGCTCGTGGCCCTGCTCGTGCCCGCGAGCGCGGTCGCGTACTGGGCCGACCGCCAGCTGGGTGACGCCGACCACTACACCGCCGCCATGGCCCCCCTCGCCGACAACCCCGCCGTCCAGGGCGTGGTCGTCACCCAGGCCGCCCGGGCCCTCTCCGGGCAGATCGACGCGGGCCCCTTCCAGGGCGGGGTGGACGCCCTGATAGGCGAGGCCCTGCACTCCTTCGCCGGCACCCCCGCCTACCGGACGGCCTGGGACGCGGCCAACCGCGCCGCCCACACCGCCTTCCTCGACGCCCTCACCACCGGCCACGGGGACGCCGTCACCATCGACCTCGCACCGGTGATCGCCCAGGTCAAAGGGGAACTGGTGGCCGACCGGGTGCCGTTCGCCGACCGTATCCCCGAGACGCACCAGACCGTGAAGGTCATGGAGTACGACAACCTCGGGGCGCTCCGGAAGGGGTTCCGCATGCTCCAGGTCGCCGGGGTCTGGCTGCCGGTGCTGACCGTGCTGCTCGCCGTCGCGGCCGTCGCCGTCGCCGTGCGGCGCCGTCGCGCCCTGCTGGCCACCGGTCTGGGGATCGCCGTCGGCGCCGTCCTGCTGGGCATCGCGGTCGAGGTGTGCCGCCGGCTGACCCTCGACGACCTCCCGGCCGATATCGACCGGGCCGCCGCCGGGGCGGTGTACGACGCGCTCACCGCGTTCCTGCGCACCACCACCTGGGTGGTCCTCGCCCTGGGGCTGGCCACCGCGCTCACCGCATGGCTGGCGGGTCGGCTGCGCCGCAGCCCATAAGCTCGGAACGTAACCATCCTCCGCAGAACGCCCCAGAAGAACCGATTCGCGAGCGGTGACACGGAAGCGGAATGACCACCGAACGACGCCCCGAGCACATACCGCCCCGGCCACCGCGGGACAGCCCGCCGGGCACCCCTGCCTGGCTCCTCGCCGGGCTGCGGCCGAGCAGCGCCCCCATCCCCTGGGCCGCGGTCGTCCGCGCCGGGATCGCCCTGTCCGTCCCGATCGCCGTCGGCTTCGCCCTGGACGAGCCCGAGTACGGCGCGCTCGCCTCCATGGGCGCCCTGTCCGGGGTGATCGGCGACACCGCCGACGCCTACCGGATGCGCGTCCTGAACATCGCGGTCCCGCAGCTCCTCGGCGCCATCGGAGTGGCCCTGGGCACCCTCGTCTACGGGCACGGCTGGCTGGCGGTCGCCGCCCTCACCCTGATCGCCCTGCTCTCCGGGATGATCTCCTCCATCGGCACGATCGCCTCCGCGTCCGGGCTGGTGTTCCTGCTCAACGCGGTCGTCGGCGCCGGCCTGCCGCTGCCCGAACCGTGGTGGACGGCCCCGCTGCTGCTGAGCGCGGGCGGCCTGTTCGTCCTGCTGCTCACCCTGCTGGGCTGGCCGCTGCGCCGCCGGCAGCCCGAACGGGCGGCGGTGGCCGCGGTCTACCGGGCCGTCGCCGACGCCCTGGAGGCCGCGGGCGGCCCCGCCGACGCCTACGACGAACGCCGCCAGCAGGTCACCCATGCCCTCAACCAGGCCCATGACGTCGTCCTGGGCCGCCGGGCCCGGGTGCACGGGCGCAGTCCCTCGCTGGTGCGGATCCTCGCCCAGCTCAACGTGCTGATCCCGCTGGTCGAAGCCGCCCCCGCCGCCCATCTGCGGGGCCACCCGCTGCCGCCGGAAGTGCCCGCCGCCGTGCGGGATCTGGCCGACGCCGTCGAGGAGGGCCGCACCGGGACCCCGGTCCTGGACCTGCCCGCCCCTCGGAGCCCGTCGGAGCGGGCCGTGGACACCGCCCTGCGGCACGCGGCCAACATCGTGCACCTCGCCGAGCCGGACCCGTTCAACGTCGACGACCGCCTCGGCCGGCCCGCCGCACTGCGCGTACGGGCCGGTCGGGCGGTGCGCGACATGATGTTCTCCGAGGCGTCCTGGCGCTACGGGTTGCGCCTGGCCCTGTGCATCGGCCTGGCCCAGTCGCTGGTCTCGCTGATCGAGGTGGAGCGCTCGTACTGGGTGGCGCTGACGGTCACCTTCGTCCTCAAACCGGACTTCGGCTCCGTCTTCTCCCGGGCGGTGCTGCGCGCGCTGGGCACGGCGGCCGGACTGGTGCTGGCCGCCGCGGTACTGGCGGAGGTGCCGCGCGGCTGGTGGGACGTACCGGTGATGGCGCTGCTCGCCGCGCTGATCCCGGCGTTCTCCGCGAAGGGATACGCCTTCCAGACCGCCGCCATCACCCCGGTGATCCTGCTGCTGTCGGACCTCCTCAACCACCAGGGCTTCGATCTGATCCGGCCCCGGCTGCTGGACAGCCTGATCGGCTGCGCCATCACCCTGGTCTTCGGCTACCTGCTGTGGCCCGAGAGCTGGCACACCCGGATCGGCGACCGGCTCGCCGACGCCGTGGACGACGCCGCCCGCTACATGGAGCGCGCCTTCGCCCCCGTCGCCGACGAGGCCGAGCTGCGGGCGGCCCGCCAGGCCCGGCTCCACGCCCGGCGCCGGATCTACCGCGACCTCTCCGGTGTCCGCACCGAGTTCCAGCGGGCCCTGACCGAACCCCCGCCCATCGGCAGCCGCGCCGCCGCCTGGTGGCCGCTGGTGGTGGCCGTGGAGCGGATCGTGGACGCCACGACGGCGGCCCGGGTCCGCGTCAACCACGGGGCACCGGCCCCTCCCCCGTCCGAAGTGGACCGCATCGCCGCCCAGCTCCGCGAACTGGCCGAGGGCGTCCGCAGCAGCCCCACCCCGCACCGGGTCGACATCCCGGCGGAACCCGGGGAACCCAGCGTGCTGTCCGACGTCCACCAGGAGGTGGCCGCCGCCCGGGCCATCGCCCAACCGGAGCACTGACGAGGGCCCCGCGCCCCGCCGCACGGCAGCATCGGATCATGCGCCCCCGCCACCGTCTGGCCGCCCCGGCCCTGGCCGCCGTCCTGGCGGTCACGGCCGGATGCGCCGATGTGGAGGGGCTGGAGAACCAGGGCGACCGTGGCACGGCCCACGCCCCCAGGACCCTGTGGAAGGGCTACTACCCCGACCCGCCGAGCCCCGGCCAGCAGCCCGGCGCGGCCGCCGTGGTCCCCGGCCTGCCCAGGGTGCCGGGGCTCAGCATGCGCGGGGTGGACGCGCTGGCCGTCGTACGGGCCGACATCACCTCCGCCACCGCCGAGGACGGCGGCACGGGCCGCCTCGTGGACCCCCGGGCCGCCCAGCGGCTCGCGCTCTGCACACAGGCTGTGGACGGCGGGCCCGCCTGCCCGGTGCGGCCCGGCGTCCTGCACGACCTCACCGGCAACGGCCGCGAGGAGCTGATCACCGCCCTGGACCTGGACGGCCGCCTCTCCGAACTGCGCGTCTACACCGTCCAGGACGACGGCCGGATCGCCCGCATCCTCTCCCGTCGCGGGGTCCTGGAGGGCGTGGAGGTCGCCGCCGAACACCTCGCCGTCCGCGAACCGACCTCGAACCCGGCGTACATCTCGGTCTCCGACTACGTCTGGGACCCCAACACCAGGAGCATGAGCCTGTCGCAGCTCACCCTCGACGACTGCCCCACCCCGACCGGCGTTCCTCCGAGCGAGGAACGGCAGCGATGCGCGCGCTGAGCAGTCTGCGCTGGAAGATCGCCCTGACCACCACCCTGGTGTGCTGCACGGTGGCCGCCGCCCTGGGGATCGCCGTGCACAACGTGGTCGCCCTCCAGATCGTGGGGGAGGTCCGCAAGGAGGCCGGCCGGGAACTGGAACACGCCCTCGGCCACTACGAGTACGGCACCGCGCACGGCGACGTCCGCTCCGCCCTCGACCCGCCCGGCCTCCCGGGCCCCCTGCGCGAGCTCGTCGCCCACGGGCGGACCGGCAGCATGGTCGGCACCTACCAGGGCCGGTCCGTCATGTGGGCGGCCGGGCCCGCCGACCGGCAGGCCCTCGCGGTCTGGATCCCGTACGAGAGCACCCGCGCCCGGCTCCGGGACCTGGACACCGCGATCCTCGCCTCCTCGGCGCTCGCGGCCGGGGTGGTGGCCCTGGCCGGCCTGTTCCTCGCCAACCGGATCAGCCGGCGGCTCACGACCACGGCCGCCGTCGCCCGCCGGATCAGCGCCGGTGATCTGGACGCCCGGGTCGGCTTCCCGGCCGGCCGGGACACCGACGGCACGCGCCGCTCCCGCGACGAGGTGCGGGACGTCGCGCGGGCCCTGGACTCGATGGCCGCCTCGCTCCAGGAACGGCTGGAGGCGGAGAAGCGGTTCACGGCCGATGTCGCGCACGAGCTGCGCACCCCCCTGACCGGCTCGCTGGCGGCGGCTGGGCTGCTGCCGGAGGGGCGGCCCAAGGAGATGATCGAGGACCGGCTGCGGGCCCTGCACCGGCTCACCGAGGACCTGCTGGAGATCTCCCGGCTGGACTCCGGGGTGGAGCGGGCCGACCTGGCCCAGGTGGAGCTGGGGCAGGCCGTACGGCGGGCCGTCGCCGGGTCCCGGCTCGATGCCGAGGTCCGGGTGGTCCGCGACGCGGTGGTGCTCACCGACCGGCGGCGCCTGGACCGGATCCTGGCCAACCTTCTGGTCAACGCCCACAAGCACGGCCGTCCCCCCGTCGAGGTGACGGTGGAGGGGCCGGTGGTGGTGATCCGCGACCACGGCGCGGGCTACCCCGCCGAGCTGGTGGAACAGGGTCCGCAGCGTTTCCGCACGGGAGACCCCGGCCGGGGGCGCGGTCACGGCCTGGGCCTGACGATCGCGGCGGGCCAGGCGGCCGTCCTCGACATCACCCTCAGTTTCGCCAACGCCCCGGACGGCGGCGCCCTGACCACGCTCCGTCTACCGGTGGGGCGGCTGACGGAGGGGAGTTGAGGGCGGCCGGTTTCACGTGAAACATCGCGCCGTTCGCCGGGGCAGTGGTGGAACGGGGTGAAAGGTGGATGAACCCGGCACGGCGGAGGGCCAGTTCGTGCGGTCGGGTGGGTTGGGTGGTAGGACGGGCACCACAAGGGGCGGCCCTGCCGTGGTTCCAGCCAAGGGGCCGATAACCTTACGTGTCCACTCTGGGCAGGGATCAACCGCGCAGCACGGACAAATGACGCACGGCACACATGCGAAAGGTCTGGCCCATGGGTATTCGGAGCTTGTTGCGCAAGGTGTTCGGAAGGGCTGCGGAGCCGGTCCCCGAGACGACGGACACCCCCACGGCCGCACTCCCCAACCAGGCCGAACGCGGGCCCCTGGACGTGGCGGCCGAACTGGTGGCGGCGTCCTTCGACAACCCGACGGTCCCGCAGCAGTCCGCACCGCGCGACCGCGAGCCGGGCACCCTCCTCACCGCCCCCGCCCCCACCACGGACCCCACCGTCCCGGAGGCACGCCGCCCGTCGCCCCCGCCGGCGCAGGAACCCCCGTCGGCCCCTCAGGCCGAAGCGGAGCCGAAGTCCGAACAGCCCGAACCGGAACCGAAGCCCGCCCCCGAGCCGGTGGCCGCCGCCGAGCCGGAGGTAAAGACCGAGGCGGAGCCCGCCCCCGAGCCGGAGGCCGAACCGGAATCCCGGCCCGAGCCGGAAGCCGAGCCCCTGGCGGCGCAGGCCGGACCGGAGCCGGACGCAGCCGCCCCCGAGCCGCAGGCCGACCCCGAGCCGGAAGCGCAGGCAGAGGCGGAGCCCAAGCCGGTATCCGCCGCCGAGCCCACCCCCGAGCCGGAGACGGCCCCCGAGCCCGAGGCCGCAGCCGCCCCCGAGCCCGAGGCCGCAGCCGCCCCCGAGCCGGAGACGGCCCCCGAGCCCCTGGCCGCGCAGGCCGACCCGGAGCCGGAGACGGCCCCCGAGCCCGAGGCCGAACCCCTGGCCGCCCAGGCCGAACCGGAGGCAGCCGCCGAGCCGCAGGCCGAGCCCGTCGCCGCCGCGGCCGACCCCGAACCGCAGCCCGAACCCCTCGCCGCCGCGGCCGACCCCGAACCGCAGCCCGAACCCCTCGCCGCCGCGGCCGACCCCGAACCGCAGCCCGAACCCCTCGCCGCCGAGCCCACCCCCGAGCCGGAGGCCGAGCCCCTCGCCGCGCAGGCCGACCCCGAGCCGGAGGCAGCCGCCGACCCCGAGCCGGAGACGGCAGCCGAGCCCGAGGCGGCCGCGCCCGAGGCTGGGCCCGCCCACCCCGCTACCGCCGTGCGGCGCAAGGGCGGGGCCGTCGGGGCCGCGTACAAGGCCGCGGGACAGGTGCTGCGGAGCAAGGGGAAGACCGGGGCGCGGGCCAAGGTGTACCTGGTCCTCGACCGCTCCGGTTCCATGCGCGGCTTCTACAAGGACGGCAGCGTCCAGTACCTCGCCGACCACGCCCTGGCCCTCGCCGCGCACCTGGACGAGGAGGCCACCGTCCACACGGTGTTCTTCTCCACCGAACTCGACGGCACCGCCGAGCTGACCCTCGACGGCTACGACGAGACCTGGGTCGAGGCCCGCCACGCCGAACTCGGCCGGATGGGCCGCACCAGCTACCACGTGGCCGTCGAGGCCGTCGTCGAGCGGTACCAGAAGGACGGCGGCACCGGCCCCGCCCTGGTCGTCTTCCAGACCGACGGCGCCCCCGACAACCGCCAGCCGGCCCGCCAGGCGCTCACGGACGCCGCGGCCACCGCCCCCGGCATCCACTGGCAGTTCGTCGCCTTCGGCGACCACGACGCGAAGGCGTTCGACTTCCTGCGCAAGCTGGACGCCGAGAACGCCGGCTTCTTCCACGCCGGCCCCGCCCCCGCCGAGCTGACCCCGTCCGCCCTCCTCAAGGGCATCCTCGACGGGTTCTAGTCCCGCCGGCACCAACACCGGAACGGCACCGGCACAAACAGAAGGGCCCGGGATCCAGGATCCCGGGCCCTTCCGTCACACCAGCGCTACGACGCTCAGCGCGCGGCGTCCGGGTGCACGGCCTGAGCCACCGGCTTCGCGTCCGCCGCCTTCGTCTCCACCGGCTTGCGCAGCGCGATGTTCAGCTCCCGCAGCCGGCTCTCCTCCAGCACCGTCGGCGCGCCCATCATCAGGTCCTGGGCGTTGCCGTTCAGCGGGAAGGCGATGGTCTCGCGGATGTTCGGCTCATCGGCCAGCAGCATCACGATGCGGTCCACGCCCGGGGCGATGCCACCGTGCGGCGGGGCGCCCAGGCGGAACGCGCGCAGCATGCCCGCGAACTCCCGCTCGACCGTCTCGGCCTCGTAGCCGGCGATCTCGAACGCCTTCAGCATGACCTCGGGCTCGTGGTTGCGGATGGCGCCGGAGGACAGCTCGATGCCGTTGCAGACGATGTCGTACTGCCAGGCCAGGATGTCCAGCGGGTCCTTCTCCTCCAGGTCCTTCATGCCGCCCTGCGGCATGGAGAACGGGTTGTGGGAGAAGTCGATCTTCCCGGTCTCCTCGTCCTTCTCGTACATCGGGAAGTCGACGATCCAGCAGAAGCGGAAGACGTTCTCCTCGAAGTGGCCGGCGCGCTTGGCGGCCTCGACCCGGACCGGGCCCATGATCTTCGAGACCTCGTCGAACTCGCCCGCGCCGAAGAACACGCCGTGCCCGGCGGCCAGGCCCAGACGCTCGGTGAGGACCTTGACGTTGTCCTCGGTGAGGAACTTGGCGATCGGGCCGGTCAGCGAACCGTCCTCGCCCACGCGCACCCAGGCCAGGCCCTTCGCGCCCAGCGAGACCGCGTAGTCGCCGAGGCCGTCGAAGAACTTGCGCGGCTGGCCGGCGGTGTCCGGCACGGCCAGCGCACGCACGTGCTTGCCGGCGAACGCCTTGAACTCCGAGCCCTCGAAGACGTCGGTGATGTCGACGAGCTCCAGCTTGGCGCGCAGGTCGGGCTTGTCGTTGCCGTACTTCAGCATCGACTCGCGGAACGGGATCCGCGGGAACGGCGAGGTGACCTCGCGGCCCTGGCCGAACTCGGTGAAGAGCTCGGTCATCAGCTTCTCGATCGGCTGGAAGACGTCCTCCTGCTCGACGAAGGACATCTCCACGTCGAGCTGGTAGAACTCGCCCGGCGAACGGTCGGCGCGGGCGTCCTCGTCGCGGAAGCAGGGCGCGATCTGGAAGTACCGGTCGAAGCCCGAGATCATCAGCAGCTGCTTGAACTGCTGCGGGGCCTGCGGCAGGGCGTAGAACTTGCCCGGGTTCAGGCGGGACGGGACGACGAAGTCACGGGCGCCCTCGGGGGAGGTCGCGGTGAGGATCGGGGTCGCCATCTCGTTGAACCCGAGGGCCACCATCTTGGAGCGGATGGAGGCGATGACGGCCGAGCGCAGCATGATGTTGCGGTGCATCCGCTCGCGGCGCAGGTCGAGGAAGCGGTACTCCAGGCGCCGCTCCTCGTTCACACCGTCGTCGGTGTTGATCGTGAAGGGCAGCGGGCCGGCCGCGCCGAGCACCTCGACCTCGGAGACCTCGATCTCGATCTCGCCGGTGGCGAGCTCCGGGTTGACGTTCTCGGCACCACGGGAGACGACCTTGCCGTCGACGCGGACGACGGTCTCCTTGGTGACGCTGCTGAGGGCCTCGTTCGCCGCGGTACCGGGGCGGGCCACGAGCTGCGTGATGCCGTAGTGGTCACGCAGATCGATGAAGAGGATGCCACCCAGGTCTCGACGATTGTGCACCCAGCCACTCAGCCGGACGTCGGATGCGACGTCGGAGGCACGAAGCTCGCCGCACGTGTGGGACCTGTACCGATGCATCAGTCATCCAGTTCTACGCGATTTCCAGGTGGACTCAACCGTCCCAAGGTTACCGTCCGGGAGCGGCGCCCACAGGGTTCGCCCGGAGCGGGGCCGCGAAGGGCACTGGACGGGCGTCCCGGCCGGGTGACCTGTAAAGATGGCCGGGTGCGCACCGAGGACGTCCTGGCCGCCATCGCGACCGGCCTGTGGCGATGGGACAACGCTTCCGGAACGGTCACCCTCGACGGCGAGGCCGCCCGGCTGCTCGGGCTGCCCGCCGAGCCGGTCGTGCTGCCGGAGGCCGCCGCGCGTTCGCGCTTCCACCCGGTGGACTGGAACGAGATCAACGGCATCGTGAACCTCGCCGTGGCCGAGGGCACCCTGGCCGAGGCCCGGCTGCGGGTCATGGACGAGGACGGGCGGGTGCTGCGCACGGTCCGCAGCCGCTCCAGGCCGCTGGAGAACCGGACCGCCGAGGGCCGCGTCGACTACGAGCTGGTCGGCACCATCCAGGAGATCGCCGAACCGCAGCCCGGCACCACGGCCGCGCACACCCCGATCACCGGCGACTGGCGGCGTTCCCGCGAGGCTTTCCTGCTGGACGCCGGCCGGGCGCTGGCCGAGGCCCGCTCCACCGCCGAGGTGCTGCGGGTGGCGGCCTCGCTGTCCATGCCCGGCTTCAGCCCCGACGGTCTGGCCGTCTTCGGGCTGGAGGGCGAGCGGCTGTCGGTCATCGGCCACCACGGGCACTCCCCGGGCGACGAGGGCCCCTTCTCCCACATGGCCCTGGACACGGACTATCCGGCGGCCGAGGTGGTCCGTACCGGCCGGGCGATCTACCTCCCCACGCCGGAGGAGTACAAACGGCGCTTCCCGGTGACGTGGCCGCTGGCCCGGGGCTTCGGCCGGGCCTCCTGGGCCTTCCTGCCGCTGATCGTCGCCGGGCGGACCATAGGGGCCTGGATGGCCGCGTTCCGCCACCCGGTGACCTTCTCCCCCGACGAGCGGTCGGTGCTGACGACGGTGGCCCGGATGCTCGCCCAGGCCCTCCAGCGGGCCGGGGTCGCGGAATCCGAGCGAGAGCTCACCACGGGCCTCCAGCGGTCGATGATGCCCCAGCTGGGCCCCGAGATCCCCGGGATGACCATCGCCGCCCGCTACGTCCCGACCGGTGGCGGGCTCCAGGTCGGCGGCGACTGGTACGACGTGATCCCGCTGCCCTCGGGCCGGTTCGCCCTGGTCATCGGGGACGTCCAGGGGCATGACGTGCGGGCCGCCGGGCTGATGGGCCAGCTGCGGATCGCCGTACGGGCCTACGCCTCCGAGGGCCACCGGCCGGACGCGGTGCTCTCGCGCGCCTCCCGCTTCCTGGCCGGGCTGTGCTCGGCGCCGCCCGCCCCGGACGACGAGAGTTGCGACGCGGACGCCGACGCCGACTTCGGCAGCCCGCGCTTCGCGACCTGCCTGTACGTGGAGTGCGACCCGGGCACCGGCACCCTGGAGATAGCCCGGGCCGGCCATCCCGACCCGGTGGTGCGCATGGCCGACGGCACGGTGCTGATGCGCCCGACGGCGGGCGGCCTGCCGCTCGGCATCGTCCCCGACACCGACTACCCCACGACCCGCTTCGCCCTGGAGCCCGGCGAGACGCTGATGCTGTGCACCGACGGGCTCATCGAGACCGGCGGCCACGACCTGGACACGGGCTGGGCGCGGCTGCGGGCGGTCCTCGAAGCCGGGGACACGGGTACCGGGGAGGGCGGCAACCACCTCGAACGCCTCGCGGACCTGCTGGTCCAGGCCGTGCACGGGCCCTCCTCGCACCACACCACCGGCCCGCTCGCCGACCGCCGCGAGGACGACATCGCCGTGGTGCTGCTGTGCCGCGAGAGTGCCGAATGCGGGTGCGGGACCGCCGGGGCGCACCCCGTACGGCCGGTGCGGCGCACCCTGCTGACCGTGGCCCAGGCCGAGCCGGCCCGGATCGCGGGCGTCCGACGGCAGATCCGGGAGCTGCTGCACGACTGGGCGGACACGGAGCAGGTGGACTCGGCGGTGCTGATGGTCTCCGAGATGGTGACGAACGTCCTCGTCCACACCGACGGCGACGCGCTGCTGGTCGCGGAGGCCGCGGGCGAGCCGGGCGCGCGGCGGCTGCGCGTGGAGGTGGCCGACTCCAGCGACGAGCTGCCGCACAAGCGCCACCCCGGCGAGATGGCCTCCAGCGGGCGCGGGGTCCTGCTGATGGAGATGCTCGCCGACGCGTGGGGCGTGGATCCGCGCGGCGAGGGCAAGTCGATCTGGTTCGAGCTGTACGAACAGGCCAAGCCGGACGGCGACGAGGACCGGGAGACACCCCGGTCCTCCGCCTGATCCGTCAGGCCCCGCCGTCAGGCCAGCTCCTCCGAGTCGGCGTTCCCGGCGCCCCGGTGGCCGAGGCCGGTGACGTCCGTGCTGGGGATGACGCCCAGGCGGCCCGCCTGGAAGTCGTCGAACGCCTGCTGGAGCTCGGCATGGCTGTTCATGACGAACGGCCCGTAGTGCGCCATCGGCTCGCGGATCGGGAGCCCGCCGAGGACGACCACCTCGAAGTTCTCGCTGCGCGAGTCCTGCGCGGCGTCCGCCCGGATCGTCAGCCCCTCGCCGGAGCCGAAGACCGCGGTCTGCCCCATCCGGAACGGCCGGCGCTCGGCGCCCGCCGCACCGCTGCCCGCGAGCCCGTAGGCCAGGGCGTTGAAGTCGGCCCGCCAGGGCAGGGTCACCTCGGCGCCCGGGCTGACCGACAGGTGGATCATCGTGATCGGCGTGTGCGTGGCACCGGGACCGGTGTGGCCCGCGATGTCGCCCGCGATCAGGCGGATGAGCGCGCCGCCGTCCTGCGAGGCGAGCAGCTTCACGGTGCCGCCCCGGATGTCCTGGTACTTCGGCGCGAGCATCTTGTCCTTGGCGGGCAGGTTCACCCACAGCTGGAGGCCGTGGAAGAGACCGCCGGACATGACGAGCTCCTCGGGCGGCGTCTCGATGTGCAGCAGGCCGGAGCCCGCCGTCATCCACTGCGTGTCGCCGTTGGTGATCAGTCCGCCGCCGCCGTGGGAGTCACGGTGGATGAAGGTGCCGTCCATGATGTAGGTGACGGTCTCGAAGCCGCGGTGCGGGTGCCAGGGGGTGCCCTTGGGCTCGCCGGCCGCGTAGTCCACCTCGCCCATCTGGTCCATCATGATGAACGGGTCGAGGTACTCGTACTTGATCCCCGCGAAGGCGCGGCGCACCGGGAATCCCTCGCCCTCGAAGCCGGAAGGCGCGTCCACCACGCCGAGCACCGGCCGGGCCGGGGCACCTTCCACCGGGGCGGTGACGCGCGGCAGCGCGAGCGGGTTCTCAACAGTCACTGCGGGCATGGTCAGGACCTCCTTCTGGCTGGTTCGAGTTTAGTTGAATCTCGAACTTCTTGCCACCCGCCACAACAGCACACCCCCCGCCGCCATTCCCGACGGCTCAGCCGCGCACGTACGCCCCCGCCCGGGCGGCCGCCGCCGCGGCGGCCGCGGCCCGGTCGGCGGCCGCCTCGTCCAGCGGGTCGGGCGTGGTCAGCAGCCGGTAGTAGAGGGGGGCCGACACCGCGCGGATCACCTCCTGCGGGTCGGTCCCCGCGGGCACCTCACCCCGGGCGGCCGCCTGCTCGACGCAGGGCGCCCACTCCGCGACGCGCACGGCGTAGAAGCCGTGCAGCGCCTCCGCCGCCTTCGGGTCGCAGACGGCGGCCGCGATCACCGCCTTGAACAGGGCCCCCTGCCGGGGGTCGGCGAGCGTCCGCGCCACCAATCGGGCGTTGGCCGTCAGGTCCCCCAGCAGCGACCCGGTCTCCGTACGCGGCACGGACTGGCCGGCCATGTCCGCCAGCAGGTCGGCCACCAGGCCGGTGGCCGAGCCCCACCGGCGGTAGACGGTCGTCTTCCCGACCTCCGCGCGGCGCGCGACGTCGGCCAGGTCGAGGTGGGCGAACCCCTGCTCTGCCAGGACGTCCCCGGCCGCCTCCAGTACGGCGGCCCGCACCCGGGCCGTCCGCCCACCGGGCCGCACGGCCCCCGGCTCCGCTGCCGAAAACTCCATAACGGGTCTCCTGTTCCATTAAGGGTCGCGGTTTGTTACGGTGATGAGCATCTTAACGGAACTACGGATCCATTAAGGGTCGTAGGGGAGAGGGGAACACGTCATGGAATACAGGCGGCTGGGCACGTCCGGGCTCCAGGTCCCGGCACTGAGCTTCGGTGCCGGCACCTTCGGCGGACAGGGACCGCTCTTCGGCGCGTGGGGCACCACCGGCGTCGAGGAGGCCCGCCGCCTCGTCGACATCTGCCTGGACGCTGGAATCACGATGTTCGACACCGCCGACGTCTACTCCGCCGGCGCCTCGGAAGAAGTGCTCGGGGCAGCCCTCAAGGGCCGTCGCGACCGGGTCCTCATCTCCACCAAGGCGGGCCTGCCCCTGGGCGACGGCCCCTCCGACGCGGGAACCTCACGCTCGCGGCTGATCGGTTCGGTGGACGCCGCGCTGCGCCGCCTGGGCACGGACCACATCGACCTCTTCCAGCTGCACGCCTTCGACGCCGGGACCCCGGTCGAGGAGGTCGTGTCCACCCTGGACGACCTGGTCCGGGCTGGGAAGATCCGCTACGTCGGCGTCTCCAACTTCTCCGGCTGGCAGACGATGAAGTCCCTGGCCGCCGCCGACCGCCACGGCCGCGAGCGCTACGTCGCCCAGCAGGTCTACTACTCGCTCATCGGCCGCGACTACGAGTGGGAACTGCTGCCGCTCGGGCTCGACCAGGGGCTGGGCGCGATCGTCTGGAGCCCGCTCGGCTGGGGCCGCCTGACCGGCAGGATCCGCCGCGGCCGGCCGCTGCCCGCCGGAAGCAGGCTGCACGCCACCGCCGACTACGGCCCGCCGGTGGAGGACGAGCACCTGTACCGGGTGGTCGACGCCCTGGCCGGGATCGAGGAGGAGACCGGCAGGGCCATCCCGCAGATCGCCCTGCGGTGGCTGCTCCAGCGGCCCACCGTGTCCTCGGTCATCATCGGCGCCCGCAACGAGGAGCAGTTGCGCCAGAACCTCGGCGCGCTCGGCTGGACCCTCACCGCCGACCAGATGGCGCGACTGGACGCGGCGAGCCACCGTCCGGCCCCGTACCCGTACTTCCCGTACGAGCGGCAGGAGGGCTTCGCGCGGCTCAACCCGTCGCCGCTCGGTTAGCCGTACATCCGGCGCATGGCGAAGTCGACCATCTGCTCGACCGCCTTCGCGTCGAAGACCATCCGGTGGTCGCCCTCCATGTCCAGGACGAAGCCGTAGCCGGTGGGCAGGAGGTCGATCACCTCGGCGCCGGTGATCACGAAGTACTTGGACTCCTTGCCGGCGTACCGGCGCAGCTCCTTGAGCGTGGTGAACATCGGGATCACCGGATGCTGCGTGTTGTGCAGCGCCAGGAACCCGGGGGTGTCGCCGCGCGGGCAGTAGACCTTCGAGGTGGCGAAGATCTGCTGGAAGTCCTCGGCGGCGAGCTGCCCGGTGGTGAAGGCCCGTACCGCGTCCGCGAGCGAGGGCGGGGACGGCTCGGGATACAGCGGCGGCTGCTGCGCGTAGCCCTGCTGCGGCGGGGCGTACTGCTGCTGGGCGCCGGGATTCTGTTCGTAGCCGTACATGCGCGACAGCCTACCGAGCCGGGGCCGCCTTGAGGGCGGCGACGAAGGGGCTCCATGCCGCCGCGCTGAGGACGACGACGGCCCCGCCGGGCCGCTTGGAGTCCCGAACCGGGACGATCCCGACCAGCCCGTCGGCCACCTCGACGCAGTCGCCGTTGTCGCCGTTGGTGTAGCTGCTCGTCCGCCAGACGGCCTTGGGGAAATCAGCTGCGCTGCTTGCCATTTCGTAGGTCCTCGGCTGTCGATTCGATCATGGCGAGGGACGCCTCAGACGACAGTGCGGCGGCCCTGAGCCGATCGTATGCCTTCAGGTACCGCTTCACCTGTGCCGGATCGTCGATGAGTTGGCCGTCATACGGGCCCTCGGTGTACATGACCGGCGGCTCCTCGTCGAACTCCATGAGCTTCATCGACTGCCCCATGAACGGGCTGAGGGGTGCATTCCACAGAAGGATCTGTGGAACGATCCGACGGCGGCGCGCCAGGGCGGCCACGTGCTCCAGCTGATCCGCCATCTCCTCGGGCGGCAACAGGGGGCTCCGCAGCAGCGACTCGTGCAGGATCACCCAGTACTCCGGCCGCTGCGGTTCATCAAGGAGCCGTCCCCGCTGAAGTCGGTTCCGCACCTTCACGTCCACCTCCTCCGGCAGGTCGAGAGGGTGCGTGACATGCGTGATCGCCCGGGTGTACGGCGCCGTGTGCAGCAGCCCGGGAATGAGCGCCGGGGCCCACTCCTCGATGGACAGGGCCCGCTTCTCCATCTCGGCGACCGGGGCGAAGTACGGCGCGAGGGTGCCGTTGCGGGCCTTTCGGACGTCCTCGCAGCGCCGCTCGAAGAAGCCGTCCGTCTCCAGCACTTGGTCCACGTGCCGCGCGAGATCCATCGGCATGCGCCGCTGAGCGCGTTCGATCTCGCTCAGATAGCTGACGCCGTAGAAGCTGCCCTCCACCGTCTGCTGGAGGGTGAGGCCCGCAGCCTCCCTCCTCCAGCGCAGTTCCTTGCCGTAGAAGGCCGGCACGCTCGCCGAGCCGTCAATGTCCTTGCCTGCGGCCACAACCGCCCACTTTCCACACATCGCACTGTGGAACCGAAACCCTTCCCACGGTACGCCGCGCAACGCCACGCTGTGAGCGCTTCGTCACACTCCGCACCCACAGGAAGGCGCCCCCCACATGAGCCACGCCCACGACCGTGAAGCCCGGGAATGCCTCGACCGGCTCCGCGAGGCACTCGGCCGGCACGGGATCACGCTCCCCTCCCTCGACCTGCACCTCCTCTCCTACGCCGGGAGCTACGCCGACCCGCCCCTGATCTCCCTCGGCAACTGCAACCTGGCCACCGCCCGGCTCCTGACCGACGCGCTGGCGGCCCGGTGACTCTCACCATCCGGCTGCTCGCCGTCCCCAAGGCCGCCGGCCTGCTCCGGCACGCCGTCCGCGAGCACCTCGGGGCCGACGGCTCCGCCGACGCCGAGCTGTGCGTCAGCGAGCTGCTCGGCAACGTCATCACCCACCTCGGCGAGGGCACGCCCGTCACCCTGCGGATCACCGGAAGGGCAACCCGTACGCGGGTCGAGCTCACCGACCCCGACCCGCACGCCTGGCCCGTACCGCCGGTGGCCACCGCCGACACCGGCGAGTCCGGGCGGGGGCTCGCCCTGCTGGCCGCCGTGTCGCTGCGCTGGGGCGTCAGCCGGGAACGGCACGGCAAGACGGTGTGGTGCGAGCTGCCGCGGGAGTCGCCATCGTCACAGTCCACGCCGTAGGGGTTGCGCCTTATTACTGGCGGGTAGCATCATTACGTTACCGATTGGTATGTACGAGGAACCTGTCTCCCCGAGCCTTAACGGAGCCGTCGCCATGGGGCACTACAAGTCGAATCTCCGCGACATCGAGTTCAACCTCTTCGAGGTGCTCGGCCGCGAAAAGCTGTACGGCACGGGCCCGTTCGGCGAGATGGACACCGAGACCGCCAAGAGCATCCTGTCCGAGCTCACCCGCCTCGCGGAGAACGAGCTGGCGGAGTCCTTCGCGGACGCCGACCGCAACCCGCCCGTCTTCGACCCGGCCACCAACACGGCTCCGGTCCCCGCGTCCTTCAAGAAGTCCTACGAGGCATTCATGGACTCGGAGTACTGGCGCCTGGGCCTGCCCGAGGAGATCGGCGGCACCACCTCCCCCCGCTCCCTGATCTGGGCGTACGCGGAGCTGCTGCTGGGCTCGAACCCGGCCGTGTGGATGTACTCCTCCGGCCCGGCGTTCGCCGGCATCCTGCACGCCGAGGGCAACGAGGCGCAGAAGAAGATCGCGCAGATCGCCGTCGAGAAGCGCTGGGGCTCCACGATGGTGCTCACCGAGCCCGACGCGGGCTCGGACGTCGGCGCCGGCCGCACCAAGGCCATCCAGCAGGCCGACGGCTCCTGGCACATCGAGGGCGTCAAGCGCTTCATCACGTCCGGTGAGCACGACATGGAGGAGAACATCCTCCACTACGTCCTCGCCCGCCCCGAGGGCCACGGCCCGGGCACCAAGGGCCTGTCCCTCTTCCTCGTCCCGAAGTTCCACTTCGACTGGGAGACCGGCGAGCTGGGCGAGCGCAACGGCGTGTACGCGACGAACGTCGAGCACAAGATGGGCCTCAAGGCGTCCAACACGTGCGAGATGACCTTCGGCGACAAGCACCCCGCCAAGGGCTGGCTGATCGGCGACAAGCACGACGGCATCCGCCAGATGTTCATGATCATCGAGTTCGCCCGCATGATGGTCGGCACGAAGGCCATCGCCACGCTCTCCACCGGCTACCTCAACGCGCTGGAGTACGCCAAGGAGCGCGTGCAGGGCCCGGACCTGGCGAACTTCATGGACAAGACCGCGCCCAAGGTCACCATCACGCACCACCCCGACGTGCGCCGCTCGCTCATGACGCAGAAGGCGTACGCCGAGGGCATGCGCGCCCTCGTCCTCTACACCGCCTCCGTCCAGGACGCGATCCAGGTCAAGGAGGCCGCGGGCGAGGACGCCTCCGCCGAGATCGGCCTGAACGACCTGCTCCTGCCGATCGTGAAGGGCTACGGCTCGGAGAAGTCGTACGCGCTGCTCTCGGAGTCCCTGCAGACCTTCGGCGGTTCCGGTTACCTCCAGGAATACCCGATCGAGCAGTACATCCGGGACGCGAAGATCGACACCCTCTACGAGGGCACCACGGCCATCCAGGGCCAGGACTTCTTCTTCCGCAAGATCGTCCGCGACCAGGGCGCCTCGCTGAACGTCCTCTCCGAGACGATCAAGAAGTTCCTCGCCGAGGGCGTGGGCGGCGAGGAGCTGGCCCCGGCCCGCGACGCGCTGGCCAAGGCCGCCGTGGACCTGGAGGCCATCGTCGGCCAGATGATCGTCGACCTCACCGCCACCGGCGAGGACGTCAAGAACATCTACAAGGTCGGTCAGAACACCACCCGCCTGCTGATGGCCTCCGGTGACGTGGTCGTCGGATACCTGCTGCTCAAGGGCGCGGCCGTGGCCGCCGAGAAGCTCGCCACCGCCTCCGCGAAGGACGTGCCCTTCTACACCGGCAAGATCGCCGCCGCGAAGTTCTTCGCCTCGCAGGTCCTGCCGGGCGTCTCGGTCCAGCGGGCGCTGGCCGAGGCCGTCGACAACTCGCTCATGGAGCTCGACGAGGCCGCCTTCTAAGCCTCCCGGGCCTCCCCCAGCCGTACGCGGTGTACGTACGCACCAGTGGCCGGACCTCTCCTGTCGAGGGTCCGGCCACCGGTGTGTCCGGCCGCTCATCAGGGGGGTTCCACGGATGTCAGCGGTTCGTGGGACGCTCGTAGGCATGAGTCCACAGGAGCAGCAGCACAGCGGCAGGGGGTACACGGTCCCCACCGGGCGCCCGTACGCCCTCAAGGAGCTCCAGGCCGGCGTGGGCGCCCTCGGGGACCGGATCAAGGACCTCTACGACGGGGCCCACCCCGCCGAGTACGACCCCGTGGCCGACGCCCTGTACATCGCGTTCAAGACCGCCGCCGCCCTCGCCCCCGCCAAGAGCTACACCGGCTGCCCCGAGCACCCCAACGGCGCCCTCGACCCCGAGGCGCCCGAGGGCTGGGGCCGCTGCCTCATCTGCAACGACCGCCGCCGCCTCGGCCGGCGCCTGCACGGCGGCCGGCCCGCCGCGCCCGCCGCCCCCGTCGAGCAGCGGCGCCTGGGCTACCCCGTCCCGGAGCCCCCGTACACCCTCGACGTGCTGCGGCGGTACCTGCGCGGCATCGACGAGCAGCGCTTCCACCTCACCCTCGGCTCCCCCGACGAGGACTTCGTACGCCTCGCCGACGACCTCCACCGGGCGTTCATCGTCGCCCGCGAGCTGTCCCGGCCGCGCAACGCCTCGGGATGCTCCGAACATCCCGGCGCGCCGACGGACCCCGATGCTCCGGCCGGTGAGGGCTGTATCTTCTGCGCCGGACGCAAGAGACGTGCTCAGCGCCCGCCGCAGACCCCCGAGATGCTCCCGCGCATCCGCCGGGGCGAGCGCAGGCAGCTGCAGCGCCGATTCGAGCGCCCGCCGGGCTGAGGACCACGGGACCGCGCACCACGCACCCGCCGGGCCTCCGACCCCTCGGCCAACCGCCGCAGTCCGGCCAAGGCGAACACGACCGTCGTTAAGGTGAACCACATGAGCTCTCCCGCCCGCTTCGACCGCGGCCACACCGACGATCTGATGACCTTCCTGGCGGCCAGTCCGTCGCCGTACCACGCCGTGGCCAACGCGGCCGAGCGGCTGGAAAAGGCAGGCTTCAGGCAGTTGTCGGAATCGGACGCCTGGGACTCGGGCACAGGAGGCCGGTTCGTCCTGCGCGGCGGCGCGCTCATCGCCTGGTACGTGCCCGAGGGCGCGGCCGCGCACACCCCCTTCCGGATCATCGGCGCGCACACCGACTCCCCCAACCTCCGCGTCAAGCCCGTACCGGACACGGGCTCGCAGGGCTGGCGGCAGATCGCCGTCGAGATCTACGGCGGCACCCTCCTCAACACCTGGCTCGACCGCGACCTGGGCCTGGCGGGCCGCCTCTCGCTGCGCGACGGCACCGACCGGCTGGTCAACATCGACCGCCCGCTGCTGCGCGTGCCGCAGCTCGCCGTGCACCTGGACCGCTCGGTCAACACCGACGGCCTCAAGCTCGACAAGCAGCGGCACATGCAGCCGATCTGGGGCCTGGGCGACGCCCGCGAGGGCGACCTGATCGCCTTCCTGGAGGAGGAAGAGGAGCTGCCCCAGGGCTCGGTGGCGGGCTGGGACCTGATGGTCCACTCGATCGAGCCGCCCGCCTACCTGGGCCGCGACCGCGAACTCCTGGCCGGCCCGCGCATGGACAACCTCCTGTCGGTCCACGCGGGCGTCGCGGCGCTGGCGGCCGTCTCCGCCTCCGGCAAGCTGGACCACATCCCGGTCCTGGCCGCCTTCGACCACGAGGAGAACGGCTCCCAGTCCGACACCGGCGCGGACGGCCCCCTGCTGGGCAACGTGCTGGAACGTTCTGTCTTCTCACGCGGCGGCACCTACGAGGACAAGGCCCGCGCCTTCGCGGCCACCATCTGCCTCTCCTCCGACACCGGCCACGCCGTCCACCCCAACTACGCGGAACGCCACGACCCTTCGCACCACCCGCGCGCCAACGGCGGCCCCATCCTGAAGGTCAACGTCAACCAGCGCTACGCCACCGACGGCAGCGGCCGCGCGGTCTTCGCCGCGGCCTGCGAGCGCGCCGGGGTCCCGTGGCAGACGTTCGTCTCCAACAACTCCATGCCGTGCGGCACGACCATCGGCCCCATCACCGCGGCCCGCCACGGCATCCAGACGGTCGACATCGGCGTGGCCATCCTCTCGATGCACTCGGCCCGCGAACTCTGCGGCTCCGACGACCCCTACCTCCTGGCCAACGCCCTCCTGTCCTTCCTGGAGGGCTGAACCCCCCGGGGAAGGACAGGAGTTCCGCGCGCCGTCAGCCGTCCATGCCCGCCAGCACCAGCGGCAGGCGGGTGGTGCCGGAGGGGGTGACGGTGACCGGGACGCCCCAGTCCTGCTGGTGGACGTGGCAGGCCGGGTACTCGTTCGCCGGGTCGTCGTCGCAGGACGCGGCCATCGCCGAGACGTGCAGGACGCCCTCGGTGACGGCCGGGTTCAGCACCAGGTCCCGGAAGAGGCCCGTCCCGGGGCCCTCACCCCGCTCCAGCAGCTCCGGCGGGGTCGAGGAGACCAGCAGGCGGGTGGAGGGGCCGTAGCGGGTGTCGAGCTTCTGGCCCGCCGGGGCCTGGAAGACCACGTCGAGGCGGAGCGTGCCCGGGGCCACCTCGGTGGCGGCCCGCTGGGTGCGGTGGGCGACCGCGTCGACCCGTACGGCCTCCTCCGGCAGCCGCAGCCGGGTCAGCCGGTGCCGGGCGGACTCCACGACCACGATGTCCTCGCCGGCCAGCACGGCGTCGCTGGGCTCGCGCAGATCGGTGGCCAGGGTGGTGACCTGGCCGGTGGCGGGGTCGTAGCGGCGCAGGGCGTGGTTGTACGTGTCGCAGACCGCGACCGAGCCGTCCGGCAGGGCGGTCACCCCGAGGGGGTGCTGGAGCAGCGCCTGGGCGGCGTCCCCGTCCCGGTGCCCGAAGTCGAACAGGCCCGTCCCGACGGCGGAGCGCACGGCGTAGCCGCCCTCCCCGTCGGGCTCGACGTAGCGCAGGGCGCTGGTCTCGGAGTCGGCGACCCACAGCCGGTCGCCGGCGGCCGCGAGCCCCGACGGCTGGGCGAACCACGCCTCGGCGGCGGGCCCGTCGACCAGCCCCTCGTTGGTGGTTCCGGCGGCGACCTGGACGGTGCCGGCCTCGGGGTCCCAGGTCCACAGCTGGTGCACGCCGGCCATGGCGATCCACACCCGGCCCTGCCACCAGGCCACGTCCCACGGCGAGGACAGGTCCACCTCCAGGGCCGGCCCGGAGGTGGGCGACCCCTGCCACCACTGCCGCCCGGTCCCGGCGACGGTCTCCACCGTCCCGCCGGCGGGGTCGAACACCCGCAGCGCGTGGTTGACGGTGTCGGCCACCACCACCCGCCCGTCGGGCAGCAGCGCGAGCCCCTGCGGCTCGCTGAAGGAGTCCGGCCCGAACCCGCGCTCCCCGCTGCCGATCCGCCGCACGACGCTCTCCCCGTCGGCGTCGAGTTCCACCAGCTGATGCCGCGTCGAGTCGGAGACGAGCAGGTTCCCGGAGGGCAGCACGAGCGCCTTCCCCGGGAAGCGCAGGTCCGTGGCGACGGGCTCGGGCGCCACGTAGGGCCCGTCCCCGCGCCGGAGCGTCCCCTTGGCCTCGTGCTCGGCCTCCAGCTCCTCGACCAGCCGCGCGATGGCGTGCGCGTGCCCCTCACCGGCGTGCTGGGCGACGACGTACCCCTCGGGGTCGATCACCACGAGCGTGGGCCACGCCCGCACCGCGTACTGCTTCCAGGTCGCGAGCTCGGGGTCGTCGAGCACGGGGTGGTGCACCTCGTACCGCTCGACGGCATCCACGACGGCGGCGTGCTCTGCCTCGTGCACGAACTTCGGCGAATGCACCCCGATGATCACCACGGTGTCGCGGTGCTTCTCCTCCAGCTCACGCAGCTCGTCGAGGACGTGCAGGCAGTTGATGCAGCAGAAGGTCCAGAAATCGAGGATCACCACACGGCCCCGCAGGTCCGCGAGGGTGAGCTCCTTGCCTCCGGTGTTGAGCCAGCCGCCCTTGCCGATCAGCTCGGGGGCACGGACACGGGCACGCTTACGGGGTGCGGGCGCGGGGGTGGGCGCCGGGGCAGCATCGTTCATCCTTCAAGCTTGCCATCCGCCTGTGAACGGGGGATCACGCGGCGAGGAAAGCCTTGAGGGAGGCGACCAGGGCCTCGATGAAGGAGTCCTGGGTGGGCCGGGGGAGGAGGGACAGGGAGAGGTACGGGTTGAGGTCCTCCAGTTCCACCAGGAGCAGCTCCCCCGACGGGGCCCGGCAGGCGTCCACGCGCTGGATGCCGTGCGCCAGGGTGTTCCAGTCGATGAAGCGGCGGGCGAAGGCCAGGTCGTCGGCGGTGGGGTCGTAGGGGACGAGGTCCCAGCGGCGGGAGGGGTCCGGGGCGTGGAGGGCGTACTGGAAGGCGTCGTCGACGAAGTAGAAGGAGACCTCGTAGGCGAAGTCGATCCGGGGCTGGATCAGGGCCTCGCCCGGCCGGGTGGCGGGGGCCGGGGTGAAGGTCAGGCCGATGGAGTCGGCGCCCTGCCGGGGCTTGACGGCGTACAGGTCCGTCGGGGGCAGGAGGTGGAGGTCGGCCGGGTCGTCCACCGTCGGTATGACGGGGTGGCCGGCGGCCGTCAGGTCGAGGAGGTACTGCTTGCCCGCCATGTCGGCGCGGCCGGTGAGCGGGTTGTAGACGCGGGTTCCGGCGGCGAGGGCGGCCGCGCGGAAGGAGTCGTACGCCTCCTGGTAGTGCAGGACGGGCCCGCTGTTGCGGACGATCACCGCGTCGAAGCCGGGCATCAGGGCCTCGGCGTCCAGCGGGTGGCACAGGGCGAGGGGGAAGTGCTCGCGCAGCCGGGAGGTGAGCTGGACGTCCTCGTCGCCGTAGCGGCGGCCGCGCGCCGGGTAGGCCAGGTCGGTCACGTAAAGGAGGGGCATGGCGGCAACCTATCGCGGGCAACGATCCGCGTATGAAATACCTCGTTCGGGACAAACTGCTGGCCATCGGGGACGACTACTGGATCGAGGACGAGGACGGCCGGCACGCCTTCCTGGTCGACGGGAAGGCGCTGCGGCTGCGCGACACCCTGGAGCTGAAGGATCCTCTGGGGCGGGTGCTGATCACCCTGCGGGAGCGGCTGTTCGGTGGGCTGGGACTGCCGGGGCTGCGGGACGCGATGACCCTGGAGCGGGACGGCAAGCGGCTCGCGGTGATCCGCCGCAAGCGGCTGTCGCTGCTGCGCAACCACTTCCGCGTGACGATGTCCGAGGGGACGGAGCTCGATGTCAGCGGGCGGATCCTCGACCGGGAGTTCAAGGTCGAGTACGAGGGTGAGCTGCTCGCGCTGGTCTCGCGGCAGTGGTACCGGATCCGCGAGACGTACGCGGTGGACGTGGTCCGGGAGGAGGCGGACGCGGCGCTGATGGTCGCGGTCGCGGTGTGCGTGATCCGCATGGTGGAGCGCGAGCGGGAGGAGGGGGGAGGCGGCTCGTGAGGGGGCGTGGGGGCCGCCGGGAGCGGCCCCCGGTGGGGTCAGCGGTTCAGGGTGCGGTCCTTCAGGGCCGGGAACTGGTCCCGGGTCTGGGCCACCTTCGCCGGGTCGAGGTCCACCGTGAGGACGGTCTCGCCGGGGCCCGCCTCCGCCAGCACCTCGCCCCACGGGTCCACCACCAGGCTGTGCCCGGACTGCTCGACGCCCGCGTGCGTACCGGCCGTCGCGCAGGCCAGGACGTACGACTGGTCCTCCACCGCCCGCGCCCGGCTCAGCAGGGTCCAGTGCCCGCGCCGCCGGGCCGGCCAGCCCGCGGAGACGACCATCGTCGTGGCCCCCGCGTCGACCAGGCCCCGGAACAGCTCGGGGAAGCGCAGGTCGTAGCAGGTGGCCAGGCCGAGGGTCTGCTCCGGCAGGGCCACCGTGGTCAGGGAGTCGCCGGCGGACATCAGCACCGCCTCGCCCTGGTCGAAGCCGAAGCGGTGGATCTTGCGGTAGGTCGCGGCGAGTTCGCCCGCCGGGGAGAGGACGAGGGCGGTGTTGTACAGGGAGCCGTCGCCGGCGCGCTCCACGACCGAGCCGGCGTGCAGCCAGACCCCGGCGTCGCGGGCGGCCTTGGACATGGCCTCGTACGTCGGCCCGTCCAGCGGCTCGGCCTCCGTCTCGAACTGCTCGTAGGCGAAGGCGCCCACCGTCCACAGTTCGGGCAGCACGACGAGATCGGAGCCGCTCTGCTCCCGTACGAGATCGGCGGCCCGGGACCGCCGGGAAGCCACCGACTCCCTTTCGTCCACCGCGATTTGGATCAGCGAGGCGCGCACACTACCACCGTCCTGGCATGTCAGCCGGTCAACTCAAGCCCTACGATCGTCACACGAAAGCGCTGCCGGGGTGTTCATCGGCAGCGTAGTTTTGGGAATAGTCCACAACGCGCCACTGAACAGCCAGCGAGGGGTCCCGTTGACCGTCCATCCCAGTCTTGAGCCCTACGTCGACGCGTGGACACACTCGATCGAGGCGATAACCGAGCTGGTGCTCCCCCTGACGGATGCCCAGTGGAACCTGCCGACGCCGTGCCCGGGCTGGTCGGTCCGCGACGTCGTCTCCCACATCATCGGCATGGAGCTGGAGCAGCTCGGCGACCCCCGGCCGATCCACACCCTCCCGCGCGACCTGCGGCACGTGGTGGACGAGTTCACCCGCTACATGGAGGTTCCGGTCGACGTCCGCCGGCACCACACCGCCGTGGAGATGACCTCCGAGCTGGAGTACACCGTCATCCGCCGCCAGCGCCAGCTGCGGGGCGACAAGCGGGATCCGGCCACGACGCTGGTGCGCGGACCGCAGGGGGACCAGATCCCGCTGGAGCTGTCGCTGCGGCTGCGGGCGTTCGACGTGTGGATCCACGAGCAGGACCTGCGGGCCTCGCTGGGCGCGCCGGGCGACTGGGATGCGCCGGGGGCGCATGTGGCGCGGGACATCCTGCTGGCCGGCCTGCCGAAGGTGGTCGCGAAGGGTGCGGGCGCGCCGCCGAACACGGCGGTGGTGCTGGACGTGCACGGCGAGCTGGAGTTCCTGCGGACGATACGGGTGGACGCGGCGGGCCGGGCCACCCTCGACTCGACGCCCTCGCTGGGTCCGGCGGTGTCGCTGTCGCTGGACTGGCCGACGTACGTCCGGCTGGCGGCGGGGCGGGTGCGGGCGCGGACGGTCGCGGACCGGGTGAAGGTGGACGGGGACGCGGAGCTGGCGGACGCGATCCTGGCGAACTTCGCCGTGACTCCGTAGGCGGATTCAGCGGGGTGTGGACGGGGACGCCGCCGCCCGGGGGGTGCCTCCGGCGGCGGGCAGCGCCACCGCCGGGTGGCGGTCGCGTTCGCGGTCCCGTTCGCGGGCCAGGGCCTTCGGGCGGAGGCGGAGGATCTGGGTGAGGCCCAGCAGCTCCACGGCGAACACCGACGCGAAGGCGGTCCGGTAGTCGTCGCCGGTGGCGTCCAGCAGGACGCCCACCGCCAGCAGGGTGGTCATCGAGGCGAGGAAGCCGCCCATGTTGGTGATCCCGGAGGCGGTGCCCTGCCGTTCGGCGGGGTTGGCCGGGCGGGCGAAGTCGAAGCCGATCATCGAGGCCGGGCCGCAGGTCCCGAGCACCACGCACAGGGTGCCCAGCAGCCACATCGGGGCGTGCTCGCCCGGGTAGAGCAGGACGGACGCCCACAGCAGCGCGGTGACCCCGACGGTGCCCAGCGCCAGCGGCAGCCGCGCGCCCTGGCGACGGCCGATGACCTGGCCGTAGACCAGCCCCCAGCCCATGTTGGCGGCGACGATCAGGGTGAGCAGCCCGGCGGCCGTGGTCCGGTCCAGCCCCTGCGCCTCGACCAGGAACGGCATCCCCCACAACAGCAGGAACACCATCGCCGGGAACTGCGTGGTGAAGTGCACCCACAGCCCCAGCCGGGTGCCGGGCTCCCGCCAGGAATCCCGTATCTGGCGGCGTACGAACCCGCCACCGCCGGGCGGCGCGGGCGGCAGGGCGTGGCCCTCGGGGTGGTCGCGCAGGAACAGCGTGAGCGGGACCAGGACGACCAGCCCGGCCACCGCGCTGCCCGCGAAGGCCGGCACCCAGCCGGCGCCGTGCAGCACGGGCGCGAGGACGAGGGTGGAGACGAGGTTCCCCGCCATCCCGACCAGCCCGGCCAGCTGCGCCATCAGCGGTCCGCGCCGGGCGGGGAACCAGCGGGTGCCCAGACGCAGGACGGAGATGAAGGTCATGGCGTCCCCGCAGCCCAGCAGGGCGCGGGCGGCCAGCGCCATCGCGTAGGTGGGCGACAGGGCGAAGCCGATCTGGCCGGCGGTGAAGAGGACGGCGCCGAGCGTCAGCACCTTCTTGGTGCCCAGCCGGTCCACCATCAGCCCGACCGGGACCTGCATGCCGGCGTAGACGAGGAGCTGGAGGAGGGAGAACACCGACAGGGCGGACGCGTTCACGTGGAAGCGGTCGGCGGCCTCCAGCCCGGCCACGCCCAGACTGGTACGGAAGATCACCGCGACGAAGTAGACGGCCACGCCGATGGACCAGACGGCGACGGCCCGCCGCCCACCGGGTGGATCGGGGACGGGCTCCTCGGGGGGCATGGGCCCAGGATAGATACATGAGGGATACACCGGTCCTCCCGTCCACGATGCGGACCCCCGCTCACCGGTTCACGCGGCGCCGATCACCGGTTCACGCGGGGCCGATCACCGCCCCCTCGTGCCAGCCCGCGCCGTCGCGCCAGTAGTGCTGGAGCAGCCGGTCGGTGCGCAGGACGACGGCCTCCAGGCGGAAGCCGAAGCTGCCCTGGAGCATCCCGGTGACGGCCGCCGCGTCGTGGCCGAAGACGGCGTCACGGGTCCAGGGCGCGCCGGTGGCGTTGCCGCGCCGCCAGTGCTCGACGCGCCCGCCGGCGACCGCCACGCACAGCTCGTAGGTGCCGGCGGTGTCCTCGTCCACGGCCTCGTGCTGCGTCTCGATCAGGCAGGGCGCGGAGGTGACCCCGCTGCCGAAGACCTCGCCGGGCCGCCAGGTGAAGCCGTCGGGGTCGTCGCGCCACCACCGCTGCATCCGGCCGTCGGTGCGGGTGGCGACCAGGTCGAGGGTGCGGGCGCGGGTCTGGAGGAGGGCGGGGCCGTAGTGGGCGATGCCGGAGGCGAAGCGGCCGCCGTCGTTCCAGGTCCAGGGGGCGCCGTTGATCCGCCACCAGTGGTGGAGGCGGCCGTCGGCGGTGCGGACGACCGCCTCGAAGTTGCCCGGGTGGCCGTAGTCGCTCTGGATGAACGCGGGGGTCGAGCCGACGGCGGCGTCCCCGGGGCCGAAGGCGCCGCCGTCGCGCCAGACGCCGACGGCCTGCTCGTAGTACCAGTGGCGCAGCCGGCCGCCGATGGTGACGTGCAGGGACTCCATGTTCCGGTTGTAGGTGGTGCCGGTGAAGGCGGGCTGGCCAGAGGCGTCACTGCCGTAGGTGGCCGAGCGGGACCAGGCGAACGGGGGGTCGCCCTCGCGCCACCAGTGCCGGAGGTGGCCGCCGCCGGCGGTCGCGGACAGTTCGATGTTGCGGTGGGCGCGGCCGTTGCCGCTCTCGTAGACGTTGCCGGTGTGCAGGCGGCGCTTGCTCCAGGGGTCGATGTTCGTGTCGCGCAGGCCGCACTTGGCCCAGTAGTCGATGTTGGCCTCGCCGTACGCGATGCGGCCGTAGCCGCCGGTGTGGTGGCCGGTGCCCCAGGAGTTCTTGAACAGCCAGCAGCCGGCGGCGTCGTCGTAGCCGACCACCAGCACGCAGTGCCCGCCGGTGAGCCGGTCGCTGGTGCGGTGGTAGACGCCGGCGCCGAGCGCGGGGAAGTCCTCGTAGACGTCGAAGCAGGCGGTGAGCGGGCCGACGGTGTCCAGCCACACCTTCTGCTGTTCGACGTCGCCGAGCCGTACGGGGTCGGGGATGCGGACGGTGCGCCCGGAGCGGTCCCAGGTGGGGGTGTACTCGGCCCGCCAGGCGTCGCGCCGCTCGGGGGGCAGGCCGGGGGGCGGGGTGGTGTAGGGCCGGCAGCGGGGGTCGGCGATGCCGCCGTGGTCCCGGATCCAGCCGAGGGCGGTCTCGGGGTCGCCGCCCTGCGCGCAGGGGGCCTTGAGGCCGTCGCGGACGTCGCCCTCGGAGCGCGGCGCCCATACGCCGTGCTCGATGCGGGCCATCGACTCGACGAGGCCGGCCGCGGCGAAGGCCCAGCTGGAGTGGCAGGGGTTCTGGTCCTTGACCTTGGTCAGCCAGGACCGGCCCCACCGGGAGCGCCAGTCCACGGCCACGGGCCGCCCGGGGCCGGCGGCCGTCCCCGGCGCGGCAGGGGCCGGGGGCGCCGCCGTGCCCGGCGCCGCGAAGGCTCCGGCCGCCGCTGTCCCCGGCAGCAGCCCGTTCGCGGCCCGGCGGCGGGTGAGGTCCGGGTTGCCGCTCTCCCGCCCCACCAGCGCCCGCAGGTCCACGGTCCCCGCCTCGGCGGCGGGGGTCAGGTTCGGCCCCGGCTCCAGGCCGAGCGCGGGCGTCGGCAGGGGGTCCGCGTCGGCGAGGTGCTCGCTGACGGACCACCGCGCCCCGAGCGCGGCGAGCCGCGCCCGCAGCTCCCCCACCGTCCGGACGGACTCCTCCGTCATACCCCGCCCTCCAGCTGCACGCGGCCACGAGCCCGGGGAGCGTCTCCCCGCCGCCACCCCACCGTCAAGGGCGCCCGCACGGTCGCGCGGACGCACGGGGGTCGTACGGTTCCGGGATGGACGCACAGCGCACGGAACGCCAGCTCTCGATGATCAGCGAGGTCAGGGACCTCGGCCCCGAGGTCTGGCTGCGGGGCGGATGGGCGGTGGACTTCTGGCTCGGCGAGGTGACGCGGGAGCACGAGGACGTCGACTGGTTCGCGTGGGCCGACGACGCGGAGCGGCTGCGGTCCCTCCTCGTGGGCCGGGGGTACGAGGTCCTGCGCGAGGACGACCAGCAGCTGGACGTCGTACGCGACGGCGAGGAGCACGGCTTCGCGTTCGTCGCCCGGCGCCGGCCCGACGGCCGGGTGGTGGTCGCGGGCGGCCCCTGGGCCGGGACGCCCTGGCCGGAGGGGATGCTGGACGGGGTGGAGCCCGGGCGGCTGGGCGGTCTGGAGTGCCCGGTGGCGTCACCGGAGGCGCAGATCGAGATCAAGCGGATGATGCCGGTGTGGGTCCCGGAGCGCCCCCGCCGTGAGAAGGACGCGGTGGACGTGGCCCGCCTGGAGGCCGCTCTGGCGGCCCTGCACGCCACGGACGACACCCTCGTCCACGAGGGCCGCGCGTTCCTCAACTTCCGTACGTACGCGGCGGGGGAGGAGTGGGGGCACGGCTTCCGCTGGCTGGACACCAAGCGTTTCCGCCTGCCCGCCGCCCCGGTCACGGACGCCCGCCTCCTGGCCGCCCTCCTCTCCCACGAACAGTTCCGGGACGACTACGCGGGCGGCGGCGTCCTCCCCCAGGGCCGGCGACACGGCTCGTTCTGGCGGCGCCTGATCACCCCGGCCGCGTACGAACCGGTCACCGCCGACGCCGCGGCGCGCCTCCTGCGCACCTGGGCCGACCAGTTCGGCCCCGTTCCGGAAGCCCTGGGGGCGGACCTGCGGAGGGAAGCATTCGCCTGCCTGGCCGCGGCCGGCACCGTCCTCCACCTGACGGGGGTCGGGGAGGACGACTTCCACGACTGGGGCGGTGTACACGGCGAGTTCCACGAGCTGGTCGCCATCGACCGCGCCAGTGGCCACCTGACCCTCCTGGTGGCGGCCGACGACTGAGCCCGGGCCGGTCCCCGCTACGAGGGCATCGCCTGGCCCCCGATCCCCGCGGCTCCCGCCAGCTGGGCCTCCCACCAGGCGGCGGCCTCGGCGGTGGTCATGTGCGCCCAGGCCGGGGTCCGCTCCACCTGGGCGCGGCCCAGCCGGCGGGCCAGCGCGACCAGTTGGCCTCCGGCCGCGCCCCGGGCCGCCTGGTAGCCGGCGACGAGCTCCTCCCAGGAGGACGCCCGCGCCCAGGCCGCGCCGAAGGTGGTGGCGTCCTGGAGGGCCTTCGCCGCGCCACTGGTGTTGTGCGGCCGCACCACGCTCGCCGCGTCACCGGCCAGCAGCAGCCGGCCCGCAGCGGCGGGCTCGGTCACCAGGTCGTAGATGGGCTGGACGAAGGTGTCCCCGGGTGCCGTCAGGGCCAGCGCCCGGGCCCAGTACTCCGGGAACTCCTGCTCCAGCAACGTCCTTAGGTGTCCGGCGAGTTCCCCGCCCAGCGCCCCCGGCGGGAAGCTCGTCGGATCGTCGAACCGCAGCCCCGCGCCCGTCGGCGGCGGCGCGTACAGCACCCAGTTCACCCGTGGCCCCAGCGGCCCGGGGATGCGGTAGATGACGCAGCTCCCGCCGGGGTAGCAGATGGTGGTCACCGCGTCGGGGTGCGACGGCGCGCCGCCCAGCCCGTCCAGCAGCCCGGCGTCGAAGTTGCCCCGCCAGCACACGTACCCCGCGTAGTGAGGGACGGCGCCCGGGCTCACCGCCTCCCGGACCACCGACCGGTACCCGTCGGCCCCGACGGCCAGGTCGAACCGCTCGCCGCCCCGGTCCCCGCCGCCGGTCCGGTCTCCAGCTCCGCCCCCGACCGCGCCCCCGGTCCGGTCTCCAGCCCCGTCCCCGTCCCCGGTCCGGCCTCCAGCCCTACCCCCGTCCGCGCCCCCGGCCCGGTCTCCAGCCCTACCCCCGTCCGCGCCCCCGTACCGGCCTCCGTCCGCGCCCCCGGCCCGGCCCCCGGCCGTGTCCCCGTCGCCGCCCGAGGCCGCGCCCCCGTACCGCACGCGGACCCCGTCCCCGTCCGCCTCCACCGCTGCGACGGCCACCCCCTGCCGGTAGTCCACCGACCCCGGTACCGCCTCCCGCAGCCCCCGCCAGAGGAGCCCCCAGTGGTAGGAGTGGAACGGGAACGGCTGCTCCCAGATCAGCCGCCCGCCCGCCCCCGCCGAGGGGTCCCGCACCACCCACCGCCGCCGCTCCAGCCGGTGCGCCGGGATCCCCGCCGGCAGCGCCCCGGCCGCCACCAGCTCCGCCGCGCGGTCGTCGTGGACGCACAGCCCGACCCCCCGGTCCGCCAGCCGCCCGCGCGTCCGTTCCAGTACGACGACCTCCCCGGCCCCCGCCCGCACCGCCGCCGAGGCGAACGCGCACCCCGCGATACTCCCCCCGACCACCACGACCGCCCCACCGCGCACAACGCCCTCCCGATGCCGCCGAGTTGTCCGAGCGACCACCCTACTGACGCCCCCGCCCGGCCCGGCCCGAACCGCCGTGCCCGGTGGCGAAAACCGGGAGCCCCCCGCCCCCGCCCACGGTTAGGGTGCTCCGCCGCACCGAGCCGAGGGAGATCATGAAGACCACCGCCACCACCGCCACCGAACCCCCGCACACCACCCCGCCCCCGTGGAAGACCGCACCCTTCCGGCGCTTCGTCTCGGCCAACGTCATCTCGGCGGCGGGCTCCGCGATGGCCCCGCTCGCCCTGGCCTACTCCGTCATCGAGCAGGGCGGCGGCGCCGGCTCCCTCGGCCTGGTCCTCGCCACCAACACCCTCCCCACCATCGTGTTCCTCCTCGTGGGCGGGGTCTACGCCGACCGCCTGTCCCGCAGCCGCATCCTCTTCCTCGGCAACCTCCTCGCGGCGGTGGCACAGGCCGCCCTGGCCGTCACCGTGGCCACCGGACACGCGTCGACGCTCTCCATCGCCGTCTGCGGCCTGGTCTCCGGGACGGCGGCCTCGTTCATCGTCCCGGCCATGCAGGGGGCGCTGGCGCAGATCGTCGCGCCGGAGCACCTCCAGCAGGCCAACGCGCTGCTCCGGCTGCCGGGCAACGCGGTGAAGGTGCTGGGCCCGGTGGCCGGCGGGTTGATCGTCGCCACGGCCGGCGCGGCCTGGGCCCTGGCCTGGGACGCGCTCACCTTCGTCATCGCCGCCGTCCTCCTCCTCACCCTGCCCCTGGAGGCGCCGCCCACCCCGGCCGCCGGTGTCCTGGCCGACCTGCGGGCGGGCTGGACGGGCTTCCGGTCCCGTACCTGGCTGTGGACCTACACGGCGGCCGGCACGGTCCTCGTCGCGGCCTGGCTGGCGGGCTTCCAGCTCCTCGGCCCCCTGGTCACCGCCCGGCAGTACGCCGGGGCGCGCGACTGGGGCCTGATCCAGGCGGCGTTCTCCTGCGGCCTGCTGGCCGGGACCCTCGTGGCGCTGCGGTGGAAGCCGTACCGGCTGCTCGCGGTCGCGGTCGCCGCGGGCGCCGGCCTCGCCCTGCCCCTGGCCGCCCTGGCCTGCGGGCTGCCGCTGCCGGCCGTGCTGGCGGCGGCCCTGCTGGCGGGCATCGGGCTGGACGTCGCGGTCGTCGCCTGGAACACCGCCTTCGCCCAGCACGTCCCGCAGGCGGAACAGGGCCGCATGAGCGCCTTCAACGGCGTCGGCGAACGCCTCGCCATCCCCCTCGGCTACCTGCTCGCCGCCCTCGCGGCCCACACCTGGACCCCCGCCACCACCCTCCTGGCCTGCGCCGCCCTGATCACCGCCGCCACGGCCCTCAACCTGTGCGTCCCGGCGGTGTACCGCGTCAACCGCCACACCCCGCCCACCCGCACGCCGTAGCCGGGCGGGATCGCTCTAGGGTGGCGGCTCATGGACGCATACGACGAGCGCGACGACGGCGGGCTCGCCAGGGTGTGTGCCGCCATGCCCCCCGGCCGTCGCCGCCACGCGGCCGCCATGGCCCTGTGGCGGCTGCGCGCGCCCCTGCTGATGCTGGGCCTCGACCCCGGGTGGGGGGTGCACCGCACTGCGCTGGACGCCGTCTTCCACGCGCTGCTCCTGCCGCCGGGCGCGGCCGACGCCGAGCCGGCGGTCGCGGACCTGCTCGGCGCCCCGTTCTTCGCCGGCCCCCTGGAGGGGGAGGCGGAGGGCGCCGCCGCGGAGGTCCAGGCGGAAGTCCTGGCGGAACTCGCGGCCTGGCCGCCCACGGCCGCGCCGGACCCCGAGCACACCGAACGCCTCATCGGCCTTCCCCGCGCCCTGGCCCAATCCGCCGACCTCGTCATCGCGGACGCCCTGTGGGACCACCCCGCCCGGCACGCCCACGCCCGCTACCTGGCGACCGGCCCCGAGGGCGCCTCCGGCTACCACTCGGCCCGCAACCACGCCGTCGAGGCCGCCTGTCACACCCTCGTCACGCCCCTGCCCCTGGACACCCCCCTGCCCGCCACACCCGCCGGCCGCGAGGCCCTGGCGCTCTGCGAGACCTTCAGCGCCGAACTCGCCGCGACCCTGTCCTGGTGCACCACGCTGGGCCGCTGACGGTCCCGGCGGTGAACCTCGCGGATAGGGGCGGGGCGCGCGTCGTCAGAGCCGCCTCCGCACCGGCTCCGCAGAGACGTACCGGGGCCCGTTCAGGGAGGTGAGGGGTCCGTATAGGGTCCCCGTGTGGATGAGTGGACGGCGCCGAGTGTGATCGAGCGGGAGCTGTACGGGGCGAAGGTGCGGGGGGACTGGGGGGCCTATCTGGACGCCCTCGCCCGGGCCGAGCTGTTCCTGCCGCAGCCCCGTGCGCAGGTCGACGCCGACCCGCGGGCGGCCCGGTTCCACCCCGGCGGCGACAACACCCTCGCCGTCTACACCCGCGGCATGCTGCCCGCCCCCGACGCCCACACCGTCTACCTCCGCCAGAGCCTCGCCTGGTTCGCCCACGCCTGGGGGCCCGGGGACCCCTCCCACCTGGCGGTGAACCCCGGCAGCCCCGTCGCGGCCTACCTCTCCACCGCCCCCGCCGACCTCGCCCGCTGGCGGGCCCACTGGGACGCCGCCCCCTCCTGGGGCCTGGCCCCCGGCGCCGTGCACACCCTCCACACCGGCGGCGCCCTGCACGGCCCGGTGGCCCGGGGCCTGGCCGTCGGGGCCCATCTGGCGGTCGCCAACGGGGAGTTCTGGAACGCCCTCGCCTACCACGGCGACGGCTACACCCGTGAGCGCGAGCGGCTGCGCACCATGTGGGAGATCACCGACCCGGCCGGCTGGTCCGGGGTGCTCCAGCGGATGCTCGACGCCGACATCGTCAGCCCCGTCTGGGAGTTCGCGCTGCGGCTGCGCCGCGTCCTCGCCTCCGACTTCGCCGGCGCCGTCGACGCCGAGCACTGGCGCCACGCCGCCGAGAGCTGCCTGCGCCACAACGCCGAGCAGGCCGCCCAGCCGCGTCTGACCCCCGACGGGGTCACCGTCGCGCAGCCGCGCCCCTCCGCCGAGGTCGAGGGCGAGATCGCCGGGGTGCGGCGGCTCATCGGCCGGATCACCCGCTACGAGCAGCGCTTCCGCGCCGACGGGCTGCTCCCCGAGGACGGCTGGGTCCGCTCGGTCCGCGCCTGGGATTACGGGCGCGCCTCCCAGATGGCCCGCTGGGGCGTCGCCACCCGCTACGGCACCCTCCAGGAAGCCGAGCGGGCCGTGCTCCGGGCGGGCGAGCTGGCGGTGGGGGCGTACGGCTCGTGGGCGGAGTTCTCCGCCGGGTACGCCCTCGCCCGGTGCCTGCACTTCGACGGCGAGGAGTTCGGCAGCTGGTACGCCTCCTCCCTCGCCACCCACCTGACGCTGACCACCGACCCGGCCAGCCCCTTCCTCCACCTCCCCTGGGAGTGACAGGGGACTTCGGGTAGTAGGTGACAAGCGGGCCGGAACCGCACGCGCGGCGTCCAGGGCGCCAACTAACCTCACCGGCATGACGATTGCCATGAACGACACCGTGCGCCGGCTGCTGGACTCCCCCCACCCCGCCGTGCTCTCCACCCTCAACCCCGACGGCAGCCCGCAGAGCTCCGTGGTCTGGGTCACCCGCGACGGCGACGACGTGCTGGTCTCCACCGAGCGCGGCCGCCGCAAGGAACGCAACATGGCCCGGGACGGCCGGGTGAGCCTGACCGTGTTCGACCTGGCCAACCCCTACCTGTACGCCGAGATCCGCGGCACCGCCACCATCACCGAGGACACCGGCCGGGCCGTCGCCCTGCGGATCGCCGAGGAGTACCTGGGGCCGGGCAAGGGCAAGGAGTACGGGGACGCCTCGGACGGGGCCGTACGGGTCGTCGTACGCATCACCCCGACCAAGGTGCTGGGCAACGCCGCCCAGGCATAACGCCCTACCCCCGCCGCCGCCCCGGCAGCCGCAGGGCCCCGAACACGGACAGGGCGATCAGGCCCGCCGCCACGGCGTAGGCGGTGCGGAAGCCTGCCGGGCTGGTGCCCGAGGCGCCCAGGACCACCGAGGTCAGGGCGGTGCCGACCGAGGCGCACAGCTGGGAGTTGATGCTGAGGGCCGTGCTCGCCGCCGCCATACGGGCGGCGGGCAGGTCGCGCCCGGCGGTGGTCATCGTCGGCATCAGCACCATCCCGGCGCCCACGCCCATCACCATCAGCGCCCCCACGGCCTGCCAGGCCGGCGCCCCGGCGGTGCCGGTCCGCAGCCCCGCGAGCAGCATGCCGAGCGCCGCCACCGCCACCCCGGCCGGGATCAGCCGGCGCGGAGCGACCTCGTCCACGCGCCGGGAGGCGATCTGCATGGCCGTCCCCACCGCGAGGCCCACGGGCGCCACCAGCAGCCCCGCCGTCGTCGCGCTCAGCCCCCGCACCTGCTGCCAGTACACCGGCGCCAGCAGCATGGAGCCGAAGTAGCCGCAGGTGAAGGGCGCGAGGGTGCCGATGGCGGCGGCGAAGGTACGGTCGCGCAGCAGCCGCAGGTCCAGCAGGGGCTCCGGCACGCGCAGCGCACGCCGTACGAAGGCGGTGACGAGCACGGCGCCGGCCAGCAGGGGCAGCAGCACCCCGGCGGAGCCGAAGCCGCCGCGCTCACCGCCCCGGGACAGCCCGTACAGCAGCAGCGCGAGGCCCGGGGAGAGGCTCAGCAGCCCCGGGACGTCGAGCCGCGGCGAAGCCGCCGCGCCGGTGGGGGAGTCCGGGCGCAGCAGCTTCGCCGCGAGTACCAGGGCGGCCGCTCCGACGGGCAGGTTGACGAGGAAGATCCACTGCCAGGAGGCGGTGTCGATCAGCCAGCCGCCCAGCATCGGCCCGGCCACCGGACCGACGAGCACGGGCAGTCCCAGCAGGGCCATGGCCCGGCCGAGCCGCTCGCGGTCGGCGGCCCGCATCACCATGGTCATGCCGACGGGCATCAGCAGTCCGCCGCCCAGCCCCTGGACGGCGCGGAAGGCGATCAGGCTGCCGGCGCTCCACGCGCAGGCGGCGAGCAGGGAGCCGAGGGTGAACAGGGACAGGGCCGTGAGGTAGGCGCGCTTGGCGCCGAGGCGGGCCATGGCCCAGGACGCCGTGGGGATGACGGCGGCCAGGGCCAGGGTGTAGGCGGTGGCGGTCCACTGGATGGTCTCCAGGGGAGCGCCGAAGGAGGCGGAGAGCCGGCCGAGGGCCACGTTGACGATGGTCATGTCCAGGACCGACATGACGGCGCCGGTGATCACGACGGTGAGGATGCGTCCGAGCTGCCCCGGCTCGGCGCCTAACGCCGCCGGGGACTCCTCGGCCGTGGGGGGTGCGGTCGGCATCGTGCCACGTCCTTCCCTCAGGAACCCATAGAACCAGACCAGTTGGTTGGTTTTCGCTGGCCTCCGGTAAGCTACAACGGCCGTTGTAATAAGCACAACGGTCGTTGCAGAGCATGACTGGACCGGGACCGGAGGCGTGATGGAGGGGGAGACCCCCGGACGCGGGACGCCGGAGGGGGCGGCAAACGCGCCGCTTCCTCCCCGGAAGCTGGCCAAGCGGATCGCCCTCGCCCGGGCCACCTGCGCGGTGTTCGGCCGCGAGGGGTACGCCCGCGCCTCCGTCGACGCGCTCGCCGCCGCGGCGGGCGTCTCGACGCGGACGCTCTACAACCACTTCCCCGGCGGCAAGTCCGAGCTGTTCCGGGCCGTCGTCACCTGGAGCTCGGGCGAGGTCCGCGACGCCCATGTGGCCACCGTCCGCGCCCTGCTGGACCCCGCGCGCCCGCCGCACCCCGACAACCTGGAACGGGACCTGGCCGCCCTCGCCCGAGCGCTGATCGACGTGATGGTGGAGCACCCCGACCACTTCGCCCTGGTACGCCACATCCACGCCGAGGCCGACCACGTACCGCCCGAGGTGCTGGCCGCCTGGAAGGCCGCGGGCCCCGGCCCGGTCGAAGGCGCCCTCGCCGAGGCCCTGGCGGGACTGGAGAGGGCCGGGCTGCTCGACCTGCACGGCGACGCGGAGCTGGCGGGCGCCCACTTCACGGCGCTGACCTCGACCTCCGTCGCCCAGCTCTCCCACTACGGGGTGCTGCCCCTGTCGCGGGCGGAGACCGACCGCCTCGTCCGGGGCGGCGCGGCGGCCTTCCTGCGCGCCTACCGCGCCGGCTGAAGTCTCAGGGCAGCAGCCGGCCCACCTCCGACCAGGTGTGCAGGGCCACGGCGAGGGGGTCCCCGGGCGCCAGGTACGGCCGGGCCGCGCCCGTCCACCGCAGCAGCAGCCGGATCAGCCTCAGGTGCACGATCCGCTCCCGGGACAGCTCCCGCCAGCCCCGGGCCCACGCGGCCGCCTCGTCCGGGGTGAGGTCGATCAGCGCGAGCGACTCGCGGCACAGTGCGGCCGGGTCACCGCCCGGCCCGGGCCCGAACTCCCCGAGCAGGTAGCCCCGTACGAAGGCCAGCTCGATCCCCCGCACCAGGCCGGAGGCGCGCTCCGCCGCCGCGCAGCGGTACACCGCCGCCAGCGCCACCCGGCCCCAGCGCAGCCGTACCCCGTCCGGCAGCCGCTCGTCCCGCATCCCGGCGACGGCCAGGGCGCGCAGGGTCCGGGGCGCGGGCTCGTCCCCGAGCGGGGGCGCGGTCTCCAGCCATGCCTCCAGTTCTGCGAGACCGTGCCCGTCGGGCGGTACGGACGTCAGCACCTGACCTCGGCTCAGCAGCCCGACCACCGGCCCCGCGAGGCGGACCCGGGCGGTGTGGCCGGCGTCGAAGGAGACGACCGTACGCCCGTAGCGCTCTATCCCGCGCAGCCGGACCCGCGACTCCCCCGCCGCGTACACCTGCCCGGCGCGGGCCGTCCCGCCGACGCACCGGACGCGGCACACGCCACCGGTGACGTCGGCCTCGTCCACGGAGTACACCTGCAGCGCGGCGATCGGCATGGCCGGGAGGCTACCGCGTCAGGGGGCGCCCGGGGCCTCCAGGACGAGGCGGACCTCGGTGACCTCGTAGCCGGCCCGGTCGAAGGCGGCGGCCATCGGGAGGTTGACGGTGTCGGTGGTCGCGGTGACGCGCTCGGCGCCCTCGGCGGCGTGGAAACGGGTGATCTCGGCGAGTACCTCGTCGATCAGGCCCCGGCCGCGCTGCTCGGGAACCACGCCCAGGTAGCCGACGTTGCGGTGGTACGGGGTCGCGGAGGGGAGCGCCATCCCGGCCAGGGTGCCGTCGGGCAGGTGGGCCAGCCGCCACCAGGAGCGTTCGCCGGGGCAGTCCCGGTAGAAGGCGAGTTCCTCGCGGGCGAGTTCCTCCGCCGTCATCGCCTCCAGGGCGTGCCGGGTGGCCAGGTCGAGGCTGCCGTGCGCGAGCCGGGCGAAGACGTCGAGGAACTCCTCGTCGGTGCCCTCGCGGAAGACGAGCCCGCCGGTGGGCGCGGGGGTCCCGGCCGCTGGGGGTCCCCCCGGCGGTAGCTGGGGGAGGGTCCATTCGTAGCGCAGGCGCTCGATGTCGCGGGTCAGGCCGGCCCGCGCGGCGGCCTCCCGGCGCCAGGCGACCGCGGAGGCGGCGGCCGGATCCTCGCGCCAGCCCCGGGGCAGGGCCAGGTGGTAGCCGGGACGCGTGCCGAAGGCGGCGTGGCCGGCCCCCAGCAGGGCCGCGGCCAGGGCGGCCGGGTCCGCGACGCCCGCGCGGACCTGGAGGCAGTCCAGGGCGACCGGCTTGCGGCTGTCGGCGCGGCCCCACCACAGGGCGGTGGCCGGCACCCGCCCGTCGGCGTCCTCGGCGAACCAGGTCCACTCGGGGCGGAAGCGGTGTGCGGCCATCTCCTCGCGGATCCGGCCGGGGGAGAGGGCAGCGACGGGGCCCTCGGCCGCGAGGGCCAGGGCACGGTCGAGGGCGGCGGGGTCGGCCGTGGCGGCGCAGCGGAATCTCATCCCGCCGATGATCACCCCGGGTCGCGGGGCGCGGCCAGGGATTTTCCGGGGCCGCGAACGCCGTCGGCCGGCCCCCGCCCGAAGGGGGGACCGGCCGGCGGCTGTGCCCGTGGTTACGACCAGGTGACCAGCCGGCGCGGGTGCTCCAGGACCGCCGCGATGTCCGCGAGGAACTTGGAGCCCAGCTCGCCGTCGATCAGGCGGTGGTCGAAGGACAGGGCCAGGGTGGTGACCTGGCGCGGCTTCACCTTGCCCTTGTGCACCCACGGCTGGAGCTTGATCGCACCGACCGCGAGGATCGCGGACTCGCCGGGGTTGATGATGGGCGTACCGGTGTCGACGCCGAAGACGCCGACGTTGGTGATGGTGAGCGTGCCGTTCTGCATGTCGGCCGGGGAGGTCTTGCCCTCGCGGGCGGTGGCGACCAGGTCCGACAGGGAGGTGGACAGCTCCGCCAGGGTCTTGGTGTGGGCGTCCTTGATGTTCGGGACGATCAGACCGCGCGGGGTGGCCGCCGCGATGCCCAGGTTGACGTAGTGCTTGAGCACGATCTCCTGGGCCGCCTCGTCCCAGGACGCGTTGACGTCCGGGTTGCGGCGGATGGCGACGAGGACCGCCTTGGCGATCAGGAGCAGCGGGTTGATCCGCAGACCGGCGAGGTCCGGATCGTCCTTGAGCTCCTGGACCAGCTTCATCGTCCGGGTCACGTCGAGGGTGATGAACTCGGTGACGTGCGGGGCGGTGAAGGCGGAGCCGACCATGGCCTGGGCGGTGACCTTGCGGACGCCCTTGACCGGGACACGGGTCTCCCGCGCGCCCGGCGCCACCACGGCCGCGGCCGCCTCGGCGGGAGCCGCCACGGGCGCCTGGACGGGCGCCGCAGCCGCGGCGGGGGCCGCCGGGGCCTGCGGGGCGAGCGCGGCCGCGGCGGCGGCGTGCACGTCCTCGCGGGTCACGACCCCGCCGTCACCGGTGGGGACCACCGAGGCCAGGTCGATGCCGAGGTCCTTGGCGAGCTTGCGCACCGGCGGCTTCGCCAGCGGCCGCTCACCCCCGGCCACGGCTCCGCTGCCGTTGGCGTACGCGGTGCCGTTCCGCTCCGCCGGAGCGGGCGCGGCGGGCGCCGGCACGACGGGCGCGGCGGGGGCCACGGGAGCGGCCGGCGCGGCCACGGCCGCCGCAGCGCCCGCCACCGCCTTGCGCGCCCGGCGCTTGGTGGAGGACTGGGAAACCCCGTAGCCCACCAGCACGGGCTGGCGGCCCTCGGGCGCGGCCTCCTCGGCGGCCTCCGAGCCCGCCGGGGCGGCCACGGCGGCGGCCGCGGGGGCCTCCGCCTCGTCGGCCCCGCCGGTCTGCACGGAGATGATGACCTGGCCGACGTCGACCGTCACGCCCTCCTCGAAGAGCAGCGCGTGCACCACCCCGTCGAAGGGGATCGGCAGCTCGACGGCCGCCTTCGCCGTCTCCACCTCGCAGACGACCTGCCCGTCGGTGACCGTGTCACCCGGCTGGACGTACCACTTGAGGATCTCGGCCTCGGTGAGGCCCTCGCCCACGTCGGGCATCTTGAATTCGCGGATCGTCATGACGCGGCTCTCCTCAGAACGCCAGCGAGCGGTCGACGGCGTCGAGCACGCGGTCCAGCCCCGGCAGGTACTCGTCCTCCAGGCGGGCGGGCGGGTACGGGGCGTGGAAGCCGCCGACGCGCAGCACCGGCGCCTCCAGGTGGTAGAAGCACCGCTCGGTGATGCGGGCGGCGATCTCGGAGCCGGTGCCGAGGAAGACCGGGGCCTCGTGGACCACGACCAGCCGGCGGGTCTTCTCCACCGACGCCTGGATCCCGTCGAAGTCGATCGGGGACATCGAGCGCAGGTCCAGGACCTCGACCGACTTGCCCTCCTCGGCGGCCGCGGCGGCCGCCTCCAGGCAGACCTTCACCATCGGGCCGTAGGCCGCCAGGGTGAGGTCGGCGCCCTCGCGGACCACCCGCGCCTTGTGCAGCTCGCCGGGGATGGCGTCGGTGTCGACCTCGCCCTTGTCCCAGTAGCGGCGCTTCGGCTCGAAGAAGATCACCGGGTCGTCGCTGAGGATGGCCTGCTGGAGCATCCAGTACGCGTCGGCGGCGTTGGACGGGGAGACCACCTTCAGGCCCGGGACGTGCGCGAAGAGGGCCTCGGGGGACTCGCTGTGGTGCTCGACGGCACCGATCGCGCCGCCGTAGGGGATGCGGACGACGACGGGCAGCTTGATCTTGCCCAGGGCGCGCGCGTGCATCTTCGCGAGCTGCGTGACGATCTGGTCGTACGCGGGGAAGACGAACCCGTCGAACTGGATCTCCACGATCGGCCGGTAGCCGCGCAGGGCCAGGCCGATGGCGGTGCCGACGATGCCCGACTCGGCGAGCGGGGTGTCGATGACCCGCTCCTCGCCGAAGTCCTTCTGGAGCCCGTCGGTGATCCGGAAGACACCGCCGAGCTTGCCGACGTCCTCGCCCATGATCAGGACCTTGGGGTCGGCCTCCATGGCCTTGCGCAGCGACTCGTTGAGCGCCTTCGCGATCGACATCTTCTCGACAGCCATCAGTGACCCTCCTCGGCCGGCTCGAAGGAAGCGAGGTAGGCGGCGAACTGGGCGCGCTCCTCGTCGACGAGCGCGTGCCCGTCCGCGTAGACGTTCTCGAAGATCGCCATGGTGCCCGGGTCGGGCATGGCGCGCACGACCTCGCGGACCCGCTTGCCGAGGGTCTCGCTCTCCGCCTCCAGGCCCTCGAAGAACGCCTCGTCGGCGCCGCCGGAGGCCAGCAGGTGGGCCTTCAGGCGCAGGATCGGGTCCTTCGCCTCCCAGGCGGCCCTCTCCTCGTCCGCGCGGTACTTCGTCGGGTCGTCGGAGGTGGTGTGGGCGCCCATGCGGTACGTGAACGCCTCGACCAGCGTCGGACCCTCGCCGCGGCGGGCGCGCTCCAGGGCCCAGCGGGTGACCGCGAGGCAGGCCAGGACGTCGTTGCCGTCGACGCGGACGCCCGGGAAGCCGAAGCCCTGGGCGCGCTGGTAGAGCGGGACGCGCATCTGGCGCTCGGTGGGCTCGGAGATGGCCCACTGGTTGTTCTGGCAGAAGAACACCACGGGGGAGTTGTAGACGGCCGAGAAGGTGAACGCCTCGGCCACGTCGCCCTGGCTGGACGCGCCGTCGCCGAAGTAGGCGATCACTGCGGAGTCGGCGCCGTCCTTGGCCACGCCCATCGCGTAACCGGTCGCGTGCAGCGTCTGCGAGCCGATGACGATCGTGTACAGGTGGAAGTTGTTGGTGTTCGGGTCCCAGCCTCCGTGGTTCACACCGCGGAACATGCCGAGGAGGTTCGTCGGGTCGACCCCGCGGCACCAGGCCACGCCGTGCTCGCGGTAGGTCGGGAAGACGTAGTCGTCATCGCGCAGGGCCCGGCCGGAGCCGATCTGGGCGGCCTCCTGGCCCAGCAGCGAGGCCCACAGGCCCAGCTCGCCCTGGCGCTGGAGGGCGGTCGCCTCGGCGTCGAAACGGCGGGTCAGGACCATGTCGCGGTACAGCCCGCGCAGGTCGTCGGCGGTGATGTCGGCGACATAGGGGGCGAACTCGGGGTCGTCGACCCGGTTGCCCTCGGGCGTCAGCAGCTGTACGAGCTGGGGCTCGGCACTCTGCGCGGCGGCGGCGGTCTTGCCGGCCACCCGCTTGGTGCCGCTGCTGCGTCGCGGCTTGCGCGCGGCAGTGCTCTCCACGGTCACGTGTGCTCCTCCGTCGGTCCGGCACCCGGGTTCTCCGGGGACCAGTGCGGCTCACCTGTATCCGTACCCGCACACGGGGTGGGTGCACGGCGTGTTGCGGATCCAGGCGTGACAGGTGCCCCGGCGAGTGCCCTGCGCACAGCACGTTACCCAGTGCGACGCATAACTGCGAAACCCCGTTTGACCTGCGATTTTGATTGGATATCCAAGTAAATCGCGGGTTACGGGAACAACCACTGGTCACAGCCTTGCAGGGGGCCGGAACAACGGCACGTTATCCCGGGTAACCCCGCCAGGGAAGAGGTGAGTGTGTGAAGATGAACTTGTGCGCGAAAACGGAAAAATCAAGGTATTTCTCCTGGACGACCACGAAGTAGTACGTCGCGGTGTCCATGAGCTCTTGTCGGTCGAAGAGGACATCGAAATCGTCGGCGAGGCCGGTACCGCCGCGGACGCGCTGGTCCGCATCCCGGCGACCCGCCCCGACGTGGCCGTCCTCGACGTACGCCTGCCGGACGGCAGTGGTGTCGAGGTGTGCCGCGAGGTCCGCTCCCAGGACGAGGGAATCAAATGCCTGATGCTCACCTCGTTCGCCGACGACGAGGCGCTGTTCGACGCGATCATGGCGGGTGCCTCGGGCTACGTCCTGAAGGCCATCCGCGGAAACGAGCTGCTCAGCGCGGTGCGTGACGTGGCCGCCGGCCAGTCGCTGCTGGACCCGGTGGCGACCGCGCGGGTGCTGGAGCGGCTGCGCGACGGCAAGAACGGCAAGGGCGACGACCGCCTCGCCCACCTCACCGAGCAGGAGCGCAAGATCCTCGACCTGATCGGCGAGGGCCTGACGAACCGGGTCATCGGGGAGCGGCTGCACCTGGCCGAGAAGACCATCAAGAACTACGTCTCCAGCCTGCTGTCGAAGCTGGGCATGGAGCGCCGCTCCCAGGCCGCCGCGTACGTCGCCCGGCTCCAGGCGCAGCGGCGCTAGCCGCGCTCCACCCGGCGCCGAGGCCGCACCGGCCCCGCTCCACCCGGCGGCGAGCCCGCCTCGAGCGGGATTCGGGACCAACGTCCCTGCCGCCTGGGGGCGGGATGCCCTGTCCCGGCGGGCCGCCGCGGCTCCAGAGTGGTCCTATGTCACCGGAGGAGATGCAGGGCGTCGAGCTGCTGCGCGACGTGCCCTACGGCCGGGTCGCCACCAGCATGCGCGCGCTTCCCTTCCTCGCCGCCGCCCGCCACGTCGTGGTGGGCGGCCGGGTCCTCCTGAGAATGCACGCCGGTTTCGGATATCACCACGCCTGCAACGGCAGCGTGGTCGCGTACGGGGCCGACAATTTCCATTCCGGCGCCTCCCGGTTGTGGTCCGTGCAGGTCACCGGAACGGCGCTGCTCGCCGAACCGGCGACCGAGGAACTGGAATTGTTCGGTCCGGGCCCGCTTTCCATGGACGGCGAGGTGTTCGACCCGGTCTACCTGCGCATCGAACCCCAGCTCGTCACCGTGCACACCCTGCGGGGCGGGACGCCCTAGTCGGCGCCCTCGGCGCCCGCCGGGGTGCCGCCGCCGGTGGGCGGCGACGGGTTCTTGGTCGGCGGCTCCACCGGGGGCGACTTCGGCGGCGGGGTCGAGGGGTTCCTGGTCTCCGGCGACGAGGAGTTGCCCGAGGACGGCGTCGGGGTGGTGCTCGGCGTGAACTTGCTGCGGCTCGGGGTGGGCGTGAAGGTGTCGTCGTCGTGCGAGCGGCTCGTCTCGGGGCTCGGCGTGGTGGACGGGGTGTCCTGCGCGCCGGGGCTGCTCTGGGTGGTGCCCGGGGTGCTCACACTGGTCTTGGGCTTGTTGCCGCCGCCACCGGCGAGACCGCCGCTCTTGATCGCGTACGCGACACCGCCGGCGATGGCCAGCACCGCGAGCAGCGCGAAGAGCCAGACCTTCCACTTGCCGCCGCCGGAGCCGTTGTCGTACCGGTCGTAGCCGTCATAGCCGTCGTACCCGCCGTGGCCGCCATGGCCGTTGTGGCCGCCGGGCCCGGGGCCGTGGCCGCCGCCGGGGAAGGCGGTGCCGTCGTCCGGGTTCAGCGGGGGCACCATCGGCTGCTGGAACTGCGAGGTCGTGGCGTTCCCGGGGTAGGGAGCGCGGGGGCCGTTGCCGCCGCCCGCGGGCATCACCGAGGTCTGGGCGCCGCCCGGCTGGCCGTGCGGGAGCGCCATGACGACCGGGCCGGTGTTCCACGTACCGCTGTTCGGGCCCTGCTCCTGGAGCATCCGCAGGGCGTACTGGACGAGCCCGCGCATCTCCTCGGCGCTCTGGAACCGGTCGTCCGGGTCCTTCGCGAGCGAGCGCATGACGAGGCCGTCGAGCTCCTGCGGGATGTGGTGGCCCTCGGGCAGCTGGGAGGGCGGGATCGGGGCGTCCTGGACGTGCTGGTAGACCACCGACAGCGGGGTCTCGCCGGTGAAGGGGGGCCGCAGCGCGAGCAGTTCGTACAGCAGGCAGCCGGTCGCGTACAGGTCGCTGCGGTGGTCCACGGCCTTGCCGAGGGCCTGCTCCGGGGACAGGTACTGGGGGGTGCCCATGACCATGCCGGTCTGGGTCATCGTGGACTGCGCGCCGTGCAGGGCGCGGGCGATGCCGAAGTCCATCACCTTGACCGCGCCGGTCTCGGTGATGATGACGTTGGCGGGCTTGATGTCGCGGTGCACGATGCCGTGCTGGTGCGAGTAGGCCAGCGCCTCCAGCACGCCGGACACGATGATGAGCGCCTGCTCGGGCCCGGGGGCCTCGGCGCTGATCAGCAGGTCGCGGATGGTGCGTCCCTCGACCAGTTCCATCACGATGTACGGGACCACGTTCGGGCCGACCCGGTCCTCGCCGGAGTCGTACACGGCCACGACGGCGTGGTGGTTGAGGCCGGCGACCGACTGTGCCTCACGGGTGAAGCGGGCCTTGGACACCGGGTCCTCGGCGAGGTCGGCGCGGAGCAGCTTCACCGCGACGGTGCGGCCCAGCCGGACGTCCTCGGCCGCGAAGACCTCGGCCATGCCGCCACGGCCCAGCCGGTGGGTCAGCCGGTAGCGGCCGTCCCCCACGAGACCGCCCGCGCCCCAGTGCTCAGGACCGTCGGCCATCCCGGCGCCGTTTCCCTCGGGTTCGGGTGCCATCAGTCCTCGCCGTCGTCTCTCTCGTCCGCTCTAGCGGTGGGGCCTCTTCGGGTGCTCCGGTGAACGCTACAGCCTCCGCACCCGTCACCGTTCGGGTACAGACACCGCGTAGGCCCGTGGTCACGCAGCGGGCACCGGCTTGACGTGTGCTTGCCCTCCGGCAGACTGGGCGCGACATGCGCTCAGCCAGACGCGTAGCAACACAGCCCGAGGGGAAGCAACAGTCATGAGCCAGGACGGCACACAGGGCCGGTACGCAGGCGGCTCCCTGGCCGGTGGCCGTTACCAGCTAAGGGATTTGCTGGGCGAGGGGGGCATGGCCTCGGTCTACCTCGCGTACGACTCCGCGCTCGACCGCCAGGTCGCCATCAAGACGCTCCACAGCGAGCTGGGGCGCGAGGCGTCCTTCCGCGAGCGGTTCCGGCGTGAGGCGCAGGCTGTTGCGAAACTGTCGCACACCAACATCGTCTCGGTCTTCGACACGGGCGAGGGAACCGTCACCTTCGGCGCCGGCGGCGGCGACGAGGCGGTCATGCCGTACATCGTCATGGAGTACGTGGAGGGCCAGCCGCTCGGCTCGGTCCTCGACGCGGACGTGCGCCAGTACGGGGCCATGCCGGCGGACAAGGCGCTGAAGGTGACGGCCGACGTGCTGGCCGCACTGGAGACCAGCCACGAGATGGGCCTGGTCCACCGCGACATCAAGCCCGGCAACGTGATGATGACCAAGCGCGGCATCGTCAAGGTGATGGACTTCGGCATCGCCCGTGCCATGCAGTCGGGGGTCACCTCGATGACGCAGACCGGCATGGTCGTCGGCACCCCGCAGTACCTGTCGCCGGAACAGGCCCTGGGACGGGCCGTGGACGCCCGCTCCGACCTGTACTCGGTCGGCATCATGCTGTTCCAGCTGCTGACGGGCCGTATCCCCTTCGAGGCGGACTCCCCGCTGGCGATCGCGTACGCGCACGTCCAGGAGGAGCCGGTGGCCCCCTCCTCCATCAACCGCGCCATCACCCCGGCGATGGACGCGCTGGTGGCGCGGGCGCTGAAGAAGAACCCGAACGAGCGCTTCCCCACGGCCGCGGCCATGCGGGACGAGATCATGCGGGTCATGTCGGCGGGGCACACCGGTGCCCCGGCCATCGTCCCGGGCGCGGCCACGGGCGGCAGCGGGGCGGGCGTGAGTTCGGCCGTGTTCCCGCCGGTGGACTCGGGCTTCCAGGCGCCCCCGCCGCACTCGCTCCAGCAGCCGTACCCGGCCGCGCAGACCCCGCCGCCGTCGCCGTACGCGCAGCCTGCCGCGGCGCAGTCGCACGCGGGCGGGTACGCGTACCCGCACACGGCGCAGGCCCCGCAGCAGCAGTACGCGCCGCAGACGCCGCCGCCGTTCACCATCTCGCCGACTCCGGCGGGGGGCCAGACGGGCTCCTCGGGCGGTGGGAAGAGGAACATGCCGATGGTGGTCGGCGCGATCGTGGTCGCCCTGCTGGCCATCGGCGGGGTCATCGCCGTGGTCAACATGGGCGGCGGCTCCGACGACACGGACAAGCCGCAGGCCCAGTCCTCCGCGTCGGCCGCCGCCTCGGCCAAGCCGGGGCACAAGGGGCCGGACACCTCGCGCACGATCGACGTGGAGAAGTGCAAGAGCCCGACGAAGTCCTACAAGGACGCGACGAAGGTCGTGGCGCCGGACTTCCGGTACAAGAACCTGCTGTCGATCAAGCAGTGCATCCAGGCGGCCGGCTGGCGGTACAAGATCACCGAGCGCGACGAGACCGTCTACGGCCAGGACACGGTGCTGGAGCAGCTGCCCGAGGCCGGGACCGACGTGGCCAAGGACAACACGGAGTTCACGCTGGTCGTCTCGACCGGCAACCCCTCGTAGCGACGGGCCTCCTGAGGGCGTAGCGGAGGCTTTCCGGCGCCGTAGGGGAGGCATTCCGACGCCGTAGCGGAGGCATTCCGACCCCCGGGCATCCCGGGGCACCCCGATGGGTGTCCCGGGATGCCCGTTTTGTCCTCTCGTGCCACTCTGAGTGCGGCGCCTCGACTCCCCGGCGTCCCGGCCGCACGGAACGGGAGGGGCACCCCGTGAACCGACGCCTCCGCGCTCCGCACCGGACCGCCGGAGCCGCACTGGCGGCCGCCGCGCTGCTGGTCACCGCACCGGCGGGGGCGGCGCCCGCCCTCGGTCCCCACCCCGCCGTCGCGCCGGCGCGGGCCGACTCCGGCCAGGCGGCGCGCGGGTCCCTGCCGGAGGAGTCCGGGGAGGTCCCCGAGGAGGCGTACGAGGAGCTCGCCGGCAGCCCCGCGGGGGTGGGCCGGGAGCACCCGGGGCGCCCCCCGGACGCTCCGGCGGACCCGGAGTTCACCACCGTCTCGCGGCCCCTGCACCCGGTCCGCCCCGCCCCCCGCCCGGAGGGCCGCGAGCGCACCGGCAACCAGCGCCCCGCCACCCCGGCGCGCCCCTCGCCCTCACCCCCGCCCTCGCCGGACGCCACCGGTCCGGCATCGGCCCTGGGCACCGGGCCGAACGCGCGGATCGCCGACCTGGCGGCGCATCTGCTGCCGCTGGGGACCGGGCTGGCCCTGATGGGCGTGGGGCTCGGGTACATGGGCGTCCGGCTGCGGCGCAACCGGTAAGCCCCCTTCCAACAGGGCATACTCGGTATACATACTCGGTATGCTCGTGTATACATACTGAGTATGTCGATCCGTCACGGCCTGCTGGCGCTGCTGGAACGGGGCCCCCGTTACGGCTCCCAGCTGCGCACCGAATTCGAATCCCGCACCGGCTCCACCTGGCCCCTCAACGTCGGGCAGGTGTACACCACGCTGGCCCGCCTGGAGCGGGACGGGCTGGTGGCCCCGGGCGGCGAGGACGCCGCGGGACACACCCTCTACGCCATCACCGGCACCGGGCGCACCGAGCTGCGCGACTGGTACGAGCGCCCGGTGGACCGCACCAACCCGCCCCGCGACGAGCTGGCCATCAAGCTCGCCATGGCGGTGGGGGCGCCGGGCGTGGACATCCGCGCCGTCATCCAGGCCCAGCGGCACGCCACGCTCAGGGCGATGCAGGACTACACCCGGCTCAAGGGCCGGGCGCTGACCGCCATCGAGAGCGGGCGGGCCAACGAGCGCGACGACCTGGCGTGGCTGCTGGTCCTGGAGCAGCTGATCTTCCAGACCGAGGCCGAGGCCCGCTGGCTCGACCACTCCGAGGCCCGGCTGGTCCGTCTGGCCGCACTGGGCACACCCGCCCCGTCGCCGCCCGCGCCCGGCACCACGGGCGCAGCCCCGTCCTCCGCGCCGGGCACCACCGACGCCGCCGAGGGGCCGCAGCCGGCCCAGGCGGCCGCCACCGGCCCGGCCACCGGCACCACCGGCCTCACCACCGGCACCACCGGCCCCGCCGCCCGTACGCGGCGGGGCTGAACAGCCTTCCAAGGGGGGACCCTTCATGCCTGACCAGCAGCACAGCTCCTATCCGTCCCAGCCGTACCCCGCTCAGCCCGCCACCGCGTACCCGGCGCAGCCGTACGCCGCCCAGCCGTCCGGGGCCGGCGAGCCCTCCGCGCCCGTGCTCCGGCTGGAGAACCTCGTCCGCACCCACGGCAGCGGCGCCACCGAGGTGAACGCCCTGCGCGGGATCGACCTCTCCGTCCACCCCGGCGAACTCGTCGCCGTCATGGGCCCCTCCGGCTCCGGGAAGTCCACCCTGCTCACCCTCGCCGGCGGGCTCGACACCCCCACCAGCGGACGGGTCCTCGTCGAGGGCGTCGACATCACCACCGCCGGCCGCCGCGCACTGGCCGCGCTGCGCCGCCGCAGCATCGGCTACGTCTTCCAGGACTACAACCTGATACCCGCCCTCACCGCGGCCGAGAACGTGGCCCTGCCCCTGGAGCTCGACGGCACCTCGGCCCGCAGGGCCCGCACCGCCGCCCTCGCCTCCCTGGAGGAGATCGGCCTGCGCTCCCTCGCCGACCGCTTCCCCGACGAGATGTCCGGCGGCCAGCAGCAGCGCGTGGCCGTCGCCCGCGCCCTGGTCGGCGAGCGCCGCCTGGTCCTGGCCGACGAGCCCACCGGCGCCCTCGACTCCGAGACCGGTGAATCCGTGCTGGCCCTGCTGCGGCAGCGCTGTGACGCGGGCGCGGCCGGGGTCCTGGTCACGCACGAACCCCGCTTCGCCGCCTGGGCGGACCGGGTCGTCTTCCTGCGCGACGGCACCGTCGTCGACGAGACCGTGCGCAGCCAGGCCGACTCGCTGCTCTCCGGGCGGGCGGCCGGCCTGTGACCTTCCCGCTCCTCTCCTGGTACCACTCCTGGGTCGCGGCCCTGCGCATCGCCCGCCGCGACGCCTGGCGCGCCAAGGGCCGCAGCGCGCTCGTCCTGGCGATGATCGCCCTGCCGGTCGTCGGGGCCACCGCCATCGACCTCACCCTGCGCAGCGGCGAACTCACCCCCGCGCAGGCCCTGTCCCGTCAGATCGGCGCCGCCGATGCCCGGATCGACTCGACCGGCCTGGACGGCCCCATCTACCAGCGCCCCGACGGGCAGAGCTACGCGCCCGTCGGAGGCTACGAGAAGTACCGCCCCGCCCCCGAGGGGAAGGGCGCCCCCCTCAAGGACGCGGTCCCGGCCGGCGTCGAAGCCGTCCGGATGACCGAGTCCGGGGCCAAGGTCCACACCCGGCACGGCCTGCTCGAAACCCAGCTGCGCGAGCTGGACGTGCACCACCCCTTCACCCAGGGCATCTTCACCCCGCTGCGCGGACGGCTCCCCCAGGGGCCCGGCGAGGTCATCGCCACCGCCGCCTTCCTGGAGCACTCGGGGCTGTACGTGGGCTCGTCCGTGACCCCGCGCGGCTCCGCCTCCCCGTACCGGATCGTGGGCTCGTACGAGCTGCCCTCCGAGCTGAAGCGAGACGAGCTGCTCGCCCTGCCCGACGCCCTGATCGCCCCTCTCGTCCAGGCTCTCACGGCCACCGGCGCGTCCAAGCCGCACGTCAGCGACTCCTTCCTGGTGAAGGCCGGCGGCGATGGTTTCACGTGGAACATGGTCAAGGAGGCCAACGCCAAGGGCGGGCTCGTCTTCTCCCGCGCCGTCGCCGCACACCCGCCCGCCGACTCCGACGTACCGCTGTACGCGCAGCAGTCCAAGGCGCAGTTCGCCGGTCCCGGCCTCAACAGCGGCCGGTTCACCGAGAAGACCACCATGGCCACCGTCGTGGGCCTCGCCCTGCTGGAGGTCTGCCTGCTCGCCGGGCCCGCCTTCGCGGTCGGCGCCCGCCGCTCCCGCCGCCAGCTGGGCCTGGTCGGCGCCAACGGCGGGGACCGCCGGCACATCCGGGCCATCGTCCTGTCCGGCGGTCTGGTCATCGGCGTCGTGGCGGCCGTCATCGGCTGCGCGGCCGGCCTGGGTCTCATGGCCGCTCTGCGGCCGCTCCTGGAGGAGAAGATCGGCCTCCGCTTCGGCGCCTTGGACGTCCGCCCCCTGGAACTCCTCGGCATCGCCCTGCTCGCCGTACTGACCGGCCTGCTGGCCGCGGTCGTCCCCGCCGTCACCGCCTCACGGCAGACGGTCCTGGCCTCCCTCACCGGCCGCCGGGGCGTGCGGCGCACCAGCAGGATCCTGCCCGTGGCCGGTCTGCTCGCCATGGCCGGCGGTGTCGCGGTCGCCCTCTACGGCACCAACTACCGGGTCAGCCCGAATCTCGTCGCGGCCGGAAGTGCCCTCGCCGAGCTGGGCGTGGTGGCCCTCACCCCGCTCCTGGTGGGCCTGTTCGGGCGGCTGGGCCGGTGGCTTCCGCTGTCGCCGCGGCTCGCGCTGCGCGACGCCGTCCGCAACCGGGGGCGTACGGCTCCGGCCGTGGCGGCCGTCCTGGCCGCCGTCGCCGGAACCGTGGCGGTGTCCACGTACCAGTACAGCCAGGACGTCCAGGCCCGCCACGAGTACGTCGCCGAACTCCCGGACCAGGCCGGCCTGCTCAGCACGAACGACAACAGCTCCCACAAGGACGTGCCGACCGCACGCGAGATCCTCGACAGGACCCTGCCGGTGGCCGTACGGGCCGATGTGGACCGCCTGGTGGCCGGGAACCCGAACTGCGAGCCCTACGCGACCCTGCCGGGCTGCGGACGGGTCGAGCTCGTCATCCCGAAGGAGCAGCGCTGTCCGCTCGACGAATCCACTCACGGCGCCTCCGACTTCCCGGAGGCGGAGGCGAAGAAGCTGCGCCAGGACCCGCGTTGCGCGAGGCCGCGCCGTCCGGGACCCAGGTTCCAGACGGTCGTGGCCGACGCGAAGCTCCTTGAGGTGCTGGCGGTCAAGGACGCCGGCTCCGCGGCGGCCCTGAAGGCGGGCCGGCCGGTCGCCTTCGACCCGCGCGCGGTGAAGGACGGCAAGATCACCCTCCGGGTGGTCACCGACCCCGTCGCGGCGCAGAAGGCGGAAGCGGTCCACGCCGAACTGCCCGGACAGGACAAGGTCCTCGCCGTCCACCAGGCCCCGGCAGGCGTCCAGTCCTGGGGTGTGAGCGTCGTCCTGCCGCCCTCGGCCGCGCAGGCCGCCGGTATCGCCACGGCACCCGTCGGGTCGTACTTCAGCCTGGAGACGGCCGCCACCACGCAGCAGCGGCAGCGGCTGGACGGGGAGATCGACCGGACGGGCGCCGATGTCCGCGTCCGGATCGAACGCGGCTACCAGAGCGACTCGACCATCGGCACGCTGGCCCTGGCCGTCTTCGCGGGCCTGGTCACCATCGGCGCGGCCGGCATCGCCACCGGCCTGGCACAGGCCGACTCCGAGGCCGACCTGAAGACCCTGGCGGCGGTGGGTGCCGCCCCGCGCGTGCGGCGCACCCTCAGCGGGTTCCAGTGCGGGGTGGTCGCCCTGATGGGCGTCGTCCTCGGCTCGGCGGCGGGCATCCTGCCGGCGGTCGGCCTGCGCCTCACCCAGGAGAGCGAGCAGCGCAACCTGCTGCGGCACGCCGTCGAGGCGGGCTACGCCACCGCGGACGAAGCCCTCTACGTCCCGATCGCCATCCCCTGGGACACCCTGGCCGGCCTGCTGGTGCTCGTCCCGCTGGGCGCGGCGGTACTGGCCGCCCTGGTCACCAGGTCGAGCGGCGCCCTGGCCCGGCGGGCGACGGGATGATGTCGCCGCCCCCGCACAGGGTGGATCACGCCCGTGCGGGGGCACACCGTGGGAGAACGAAGGTGTGCGAGAGAATGGCGGCATGGAGATGCCGAGGAGTGAACGGTCGCAGGACAGTCCCCCGCACGTCCTGATCGTGGGACAGGACGGGATGACGGTCGGCGGCGCCGATGACGAGTCGCGCGAGGTCCCGGTGACGGAGATGGTCGAACAGCCCGCCAAGGTCATGCGGATCGGCAGCATGATCAAGCAACTTCTGGAAGAGGTCCGCGCCGCACCTCTGGACGAGGCCAGCCGGGTCCGTCTCAAGGACATCCACGCGGCGTCGGTGAAGGAACTGGAAGACGGCCTCGCCCCGGAACTGGTCGAGGAACTGGAGCGCCTCTCCTTGCCGTTCACGGAGGAGGCGGTCCCTTCCGAGGCCGAACTGCGGATCGCGCAGGCGCAGCTGGTCGGCTGGCTGGAGGGCCTCTTCCACGGCATCCAGACGGCCCTGTTCGCCCAGCAGATGGCGGCCCGGGCCCAACTCGAACAGATGCGACGCGCGTTGCCCCCCGGCGGCTCCCACGACGACGAAGACGACCCCAACCCCCACGGCGCCATCCGCTCGGGCCCGTACCTCTAGCCCCCGGCGCCCCGCAGCCC
>NZ_JBEYJJ010000016.1:0-133576 GCF_040636215.1 Streptomyces sp. NPDC006687
GGTACTGCAGGGGGGACCCTGTGGGAGAGTAGGACGCCGCCGAACAATCATTGTGGGAAAGCCCCGCACCTTCTGGTGCGGGGCTTTTCTGCGTTTACGGGCCGGCCCGCCCTGCCGCTCACCAGTCGGCGGGATAGCTCTGCAGGCTGCTCGTATGGAGCTTGTCGCGGATGTCGTTCAGGGAATTCGTACGGGAGACGACCTCCACCACCATCAGGACGTCGCGGGAGTTGACGACCTTCGCGGTGTCGTCGGTGTCCTCCTCCGCGATGACCATGAGGTCGGGGACCTTCGTCAGTCCGGTCACCGGGTCGCCCATGTTCGTGTCGTTGAGGGCCATCACCTCGGGTGTCTGTGCCTCGATCTGACGGCGCAGCCGGACGACGTTCAGCCCGTGGGGGGCTGTGGGGCTCATCATCGTGAGGAAGATCTGACCGTCGGTGGTCTGCACCTTCCACCGGTCCTCCTGGTGCTCCGCCAGCTCCGCGAGCTGCTCCGCGAAGTCGTGCAGGCGGCGCATCTGCTCGGGTGTGAGGTCCGCCATGGTGTCCTCCTGGTGGGTGCCGGAACCACCGTATCGAGGGTCAGAGGCGGCCGGTGGCCTTGAGGGTGAGGTAGGTGTCCGCCAGGGCCGGGGGGAGGGTCTCCGGGGTGGCGTCCACTACGTGGACGCCGTGGCGGGTGAGTTGGTCCGCCGTGCGGCGGCGTTGGGACTGGGTCTGGGTTGCGGCGGCGGCCTCGTAGACGGCGTCGGCCGTGCCCCGGGAGGCGGCCATCGACGCGATGCGGGGGTCGGCGACCGAGGCCAGGATGACCGTGTGGCGCTGGGTGAGGCGGGGGAGGAGGGGGAGCAGGCCCTCTTCCACGGGGGCCGCGTCCAGGCTCGTCAGGAGGACCACCAGGGACCGGCGCGGGGCGCTGCGGAGGATGGTGGAGACCAGGGAGCGGGAGTCCGTCTCGATCAGTTCGGGTTCCAGGCCGGCCATGGCGTTGACGAAGGACGGGAGGACGTCCGCCGCTGCGCGGCCCTGGACCAGGGCGCGGGTGCGGCGGTCGTGGGCCAGGAGGTCGACGCGGTCGCCGGCGCGGGTGGCGAGGGCGGCGAGGAGGAGGGCCGCGTCCAGGGCGGAGTCCAGGCGGGGGGCGTCGCCGACGCGGCCGGCCGAGGTGCGGCCGGTGTCGAGGCAGATCAGGATGTGCCGGTCGCGTTCGGGGCGCCAGGTGCGGACGGCGACCTTGCGCTGGCGGGCGGTGGCGCGCCAGTCGATGGAGCGGGTGTCGTCGCCGGGGACGTAGTCGCGGAGGCTGTCGAACTCGGTGCCTTCGCCGCGGGTCAGGACGCTGGTGCGGCCGTCGAGTTCCCGTAGGCGGGCCAGGCGGGACGGGAGGTGCTTGCGGCTGGTGAACGGCGGGAGGACGCGGACCGTCCAGGGGACGGTGTGCGAGCCCTGGCGGGCGAGGAGGCCGAGGGGCCCGTACGAGCGGATCGTGACGCGGGCCGCGCGGCGGTCGCCGCGCCGGGTGGGGCGCAGGCGGGTGGTGAGGCGGCGGCGTTCGCCGGCGGGGACGGTGACCTCGTGGCGGGAGGCGGCGGTTTCGGTGCCGGGGGTCCAGCTGCTGGGGGGCCAGGCGTCGCGGACGCGGGCGCGTAGGCGCCGGGTGCCGGGGTTGGTGAGGGTCAGGTGCACGTCGGCGGTCTCGCCGAGGCGGACCGTGGTGTCGCCGGAGCGGGCCAGGCGCAGGGTGCGGACGGGCGCCGCGAGGGCGTAGTCGACGGCGCAGGCCAGGCCGAGGGTGCCGTTGACGGCGAGGAGGCCGGTCCAGCTCGGTTCGAGGAGGCCGACGGGGAGGCTGCCGAGGGCCGCCAGGAGGGCGGCGCGTCCGGTGAGGGCCATCAGCGGGGGACGGGGACGTGGGTGAGGATCGCGGAGATGACGGAGTCGGCGGTGACGCCCTCCATCTCGGCTTCCGGGCGGAGCTGGACCCGGTGGCGCAGGGTGGGCAGGGCGAGGGCCTTGACGTCGTCGGGGGTGACGTAGTCGCGGCCGGTGAGCCAGGCCCAGGCGCGGGAGGTGGCCAGCAGGGCGGTGGCGCCGCGCGGGGAGACGCCGAGGGTGAGGGAGGGCGATTCGCGGGTGGCGCGGCAGAGGTCGACGACGTAGCCGGTGATCTCGGGGGAGACGGCGACGTGCGTGATGGCCTCGCGGGCGGCTTCGAGTTCCTTCGCGCCGGCGACGGGGCGGATGCCGGCGGCGTGCAGGTCGCGGGGGTCGAAGCCGGAGGCGTGCCGGGCCAGGACGCCGATCTCCTCCTCGCGGGAGGGGAGGGGCACGTTGAGCTTGAGGAGGAAGCGGTCCAGCTGGGCTTCGGGGAGCGGGTACGTGCCCTCGTACTCGACGGGGTTCATGGTCGCGGCGACGAGGAAGGGCTCGGGGAGCTTGCGGGGGGTCCCGTCGACGGTGACCTGGCGCTCCTCCATGGCCTCCAGGAGGGAGGACTGGGTCTTGGGGGGCGTGCGGTTGATCTCGTCGGCGAGGAGGAGGTTGGTGAAGACGGGGCCGTCCTGGAAGGAGAACTCGGCGGTGCGGGCGTCGTAGACGAGGGAGCCCGTCACATCGCTGGGCATCAGGTCGGGGGTGAACTGGACGCGCTTGGTGTCGAGTTCGAGGGAGGCGGCGAGGGCGCGGACGAGGAGGGTCTTGGCGACGCCGGGGACGCCTTCGAGGAGGACGTGGCCGCGGCACAGGAGTGCGACGACGAGACCGGTGACGGCGGGGTCCTGGCCGACCACGGCCTTGGCGATCTCGGTGCGGAGCGCTTCCAGGGAGGAGCGGGCGCTGTCCGTGGTGGCCGTCATGAGGTGCGGACCTCTCTTTCGAGGGCGTCGAGGTGGTCGGCGAGCGCGACGAGTGCCGCGTCGTCGGCGGGAAGGGGGCCGAAGAGGAGGGTGGCGGCGTCGCGTCCGGTGCCGGGGGGTCGCGGCAGGCGGGCGGAGACGGCGGGGGTCAGGGCTGCCGGGTCGTGGGCCTGGGAGGGCGGTACGCCGACCAGCGCGGCGAGGCGTTCGCGGGCGGCGGCGCGCAGCACGGTGGCGGCGCGGTCGCGGGCGGCGGCCTTGCGGTAGAGGCGGGCGCGGCCCTCGGTGGTCTCGGAGGCGCGGATGACGACGGGCAGGTCCTCGGTGACGAGCGGGCCGAGGCGGCGGGCGCGCCAGAGGGCGGCGGCCGCGGCGGCGGCGAACAGCTGGAGCAGGGCCCAGTACCAGCCGGACGGGACGAGGTCGAGGAGGCTCTTGTGCGCGGCCGGGCCGTCGGCGGGCATGTCGGCGAGCGTGGGCAGGTACCAGACCAGCTGGGGGCGGGAGCCGAGGAGTTGGAGGGCGAGGGAGGCGTTGCCCTCCTCGGCGAGGTGCCGGTTGAGGAGGATGCGTTCGGAGCCGAGGAGGACGGTGTCGCCGCCCCGGGTGGTGCTGGGCAGGACGAGGACGGTGGGGTGGCCGTCGCTGGGGTAGCAGGCGGCGGCGCCGGGGAGGGCGGTGGTGTAGCGGAGGCCGTCGCCGGTGCCGGCGCGTCCGGCGGTGGTGGCGGTGGGCAGGGGGCAGCCGGGGTCGAGGTCGCGCTGGTGGGCGAAGCCGGTGGTGTGGGCGGCGGGGGCCAGGGCGGCGAGGGCCGGGGCGGTGGGGGCGAGGAGGACGGTGCGGCCGCCGGAGAGGTCGATGGCGGAGCGGATGGCGCGGCCTTGGGGTGCGCCGAGGAGGTCGGGGTCGGTGACGAGGAGGGTGGTGCGGGGGCCGGCCGCGGCGGCGGCTTCGTCGGCGTTGGTGACGACGCGGGTGGTGACGCCGCGTTCCTTGAGGAGCTGGGCGAGGGCGCGGCTGCCGTCGCGGTCGGCGGAACGGGGGTCGAGGCGGCCGTGCTGGTCGCCGGCCCGGAGCCCGGCGAGGACGACGGCGGCTGCGAGGAGCACGGCGAGGGCGAGCAGCAGCCCCCGGGCCCGCCGCCAGACCTGGGCGGGCGTGAGCGCGGCGGAGCTCCCGCTCCGGGGGGCGCGGCGGGGCCGGCGTGGCGCGCCGTCGGGCGCGGGGGCGGCGGGGCTGCCGGGGGCCGGGTGGGCGGGGGCGTCCGGAACCGGGGAGCCGGCCGGGCCGGAGGTGGCGGGCAGGCCCATGCCGGGGTCCGGGGCTGGTGTTGGGGTGGCCGGGACGGAGGCCGGGCCGTGCGGGGCCGCGCCGGGGCCTGGTGCCGGGGTGCCCAGGGCGGCTGCGGGGGGCGTGATTCTCCCGGGGGTGGTGCCGGCCGGGGCGGGTGGGGTGCTTGCGGGCCTGCCGGGCGTCGGGCCGGCAGGGCTGGGGGCGGGGGCGTCCGAGGAGTCGGCCGGGCCGGGGGTGGCGGCGGGCCGGTCCGTGCCGGGGTCCGGGGTTGGTGTCGGCAGGGCCGGGGACGGGGAGTCGGTCGGGTCGTCCGGGGGCGGGGCGGGGGTCATGGGGTGGGGTCCGGGAGGGTGGGCCGGGTGTGGGGGAGGGTGAGGTCCAGGGCGCGCAGGCGGGCGTAGGTGTCCGGGTCGGCGGTGCGGCCGCCGTAGGTGACGTCGTCGAAGGCGCGGGCGGCGGCGCGCAGCTCGTCGGCGTGGCCGGGCAGGGAGCGGGCGGCTTCGGCGGCGGCCTCGTCGGCGGTGCGGCCGGGGCGGGGGTCGAGGAGGGTGCGTTCCTCCAGGGAGCGGACGAGGGCCCGCATCCGTTCGCGGACGGCGTCGTTCCAGCGGCCGGCGGCGGCGTGGGCGTCGGCGGCCGCGCGGTGGTCGGCGGCGCTGCGCGGGCCCTCGTCGAAGAGGGTGGCCGTGCTGCGGGCGGTGCGGCGGGGGGTGCCCAGGCGCCACCACAGGGCGGCGACGGCCAGGACGACGACCAGGAGAATGGCGAGCAGCCCGACCGCGCCTCCCGGGGTGGCCCCGGAGGCACGGTCGAAGAACTCGCCCAGCCACTCCCAGAAGCGGTCCAGGGCGCGCTGGAGCAGCCCCGGCTCGTCCTGGTGGTACACCGGCTTGGCCAGCTCGTGTTCGGCCGCCTCGCGGGCGGCCTGGCGTCCGGTGGTCAGCGGTGGTGTGTCGCCGCCGGCGATGGTGATGAGTCCCCCCGTGCTCATGCGGTGCGTCAGCCTCCGGTGGGGCCGGTGGTGGTGTCGTAGCCCTCGACGCCGGCGGCGCGGGCGAGTTCCAGGTCGAGGGCCTCGCGGCGGATGCGCTGGTCGATGTAGAGGAGCGTGGTGACGCCCGTCTGCATCGGGAGGGTGAGGGTGGCGGCGATGACGGAGCCGATGCCGGAGATGATCAGGAAGGACCAGCTCATGGTGGCGGAGCCGTCGAGGAAGCCGTCGAGGCTGCCGCCGACGAGCAGGGCCGCGAAGGCGAACGGCATGACGATGATCATCGAGAGGATGAACCGCATCACCCAGGTCAGCAGGCTGATGCCGCAGATCCGCCACCAGGCCCCCTTGACCAGCTTGGCGGAGCGCCTGAGGGCGGCGGCCGGCGTGCCGCGTTCCAGCATCAGCGCGGGCGGCGCCAGCGAGAAGGTCACGTAGAACCAGGCCAGGAGCACGAGCCCGACGGGTACGCCGAGGGCGGCGAGTGCCGGGCTGCCGAGGAGGATGCCGGGCAGGGCCGGAACGAGGCCGGCGGCGAGCGCGCCCAGCAGGAGCAGCCCGGTGAGGCCGAGCATGCGCCCGGCCAGGGGGCGTACGGCCCGGAGGGTGCTGCCGAGGGTGGAGCCCTGGCCGAGGACGGCGCGGCTGACGGCGGGGGCCAGCAGGGCGGTGACCAGGATCAGCCCGAGGATCTCCAGGTAGTACTGGAAGCCGTAGAGGAGCCCGGCGTCGCCCAGGGTGCGGACGGCCTCCTCGGGGGTGGCGGGCCGGGTGGACGGGCTGGTGAGCGTGTCCATGGTGAGGCGCTGGACGGCCAGCAGCGCGATCTCGGACAGGGCGGCGACGACGAGGCTGACGGAGAGCACGGAGCGCCAGTGGCCGCGCAGGGTGCCGACGGCGCCGTCCAGTATCTCGCCCAGGCCCAGCGGGCGCAGGGGGATCACGCCGGGCTTGGCGGCGGGCGGCGGTCCGCCCCAGCCGCCGCCGGGGTTGCCATAGGCGTACGGGGGGCTGGGCTGGACGGGGTACGCGCCCCAGCCGGTGCCCGGCTGCGGCTGCGGCTGTGCGGGCGGGGTCTGGCCGGCGGCGGGACTGCTTGCCCCCCAGACTCCGTCCGGGGAAGCCCCCGGGCCGGGCGGGGGCTGGGCGGCGGACCACTTGGAGGCGGGGCCCTCGGCGGGCGGCTGCTGACCGGCGCCAGGGCCCTGCGCGGGCCGCTGAGCGGCGTCGGAGCCCTCCGCGGGCGGCTGGTGAGCGGCGTCGGGGCGCGGGCCGTCGGAGGGGGATCCGGGCGCGGCCCAGCCCGGAGAGTCGTTCATCGTCGCTCCTTCACGTGCACCTGCCGAGGCGGGCGCGCTGGTCGGCTGTCATCGTGCCATGGCGGAGCCGGGGAATGACCGGCCGTCCCCCCTGCGCCCGCGGTGCGCTCGTCGTCCCTTCGATTGTCACGCGGATCCGAGGCAGACTGTGGGTCCTGAACTCCACGCAGGTCCGAGGGGCGATTTCCAGCCCTTTTGGCTGTGGGACAGCTCACCGCCAGGTAACGATTAGCTAATGGGATGATGTCAACCATGAAGGGACGCGTCCTTGTCGTCGACGACGACACCGCGCTGGCCGAGATGCTCGGCATTGTGCTGCGTGGAGAAGGTTTTGAGCCGTCGTTCGTAGCGGACGGTGACAAGGCACTGGCTGCCTTCCGGGAGGCCAAGCCGGACCTCGTGCTGCTCGACCTCATGCTGCCCGGACGGGACGGCATAGAGGTGTGCAGGCTGAGCCGGGCCGAATCGGGCGTGCCTATTGTCATGCTCACCGCCAAGAGCGACACGGTCGACGTGGTGGTGGGCCTGGAGTCCGGCGCCGACGACTACATCGTCAAGCCGTTCAAGCCGAAGGAGCTGGTCGCCCGTATCCGGGCCCGCCTGCGCCGCTCGGAGGAGCCCGCGCCCGAGCAGCTGGCCATCGGTGACCTGGTCATCGACGTGGCCGGGCACTCGGTCAAGCGCGACGGCACCTCCATCGCCCTGACCCCCCTGGAGTTCGACCTGCTGGTCGCCCTCGCGCGCAAGCCGTGGCAGGTCTTCACCCGCGAGGTGCTGCTGGAGCAGGTCTGGGGCTACCGGCACGCGGCGGACACCCGCCTGGTGAACGTGCATGTGCAGCGGCTGCGCTCCAAGGTCGAGAAGGACCCGGAGCGCCCCGAGATCGTCGTGACGGTGCGCGGTGTCGGCTACAAGGCCGGACCCAGCTGAGGTGCCGCCCGGCAAGACCCGGAGCGGCTCCCGCCGGGGAGCCCTGCGGGGCGGCCGGCAGCTCCGTCAGCTGGCCGACGCGGCACCCGGCGGCCCCCTGCTGCGGCTGTGCGTACGCCTCGTACGCCGGCCGCTGCTCCCCGCTGTCCGGATATGGCGGCGCAACATCCAGCTCCGGGTGGTCGCCGCGACCCTCCTGATGTCGCTGGCCGTGGTCCTCGCGCTGGGCTTCGTCGTCATCGCCCAGGTCAGCAAGGGTCTCCTCGACGCCAAGGAGGAGGCCGCGCAGAGCCAGGCCGCCGGCGGGTTCGCCGTCGCGCAGGAGAAGGCCAACACCCCCTCCGCCTCGGACGGGGCCGACGCCGCCGACAACAAGGTCGGCCGTGACGCCAGCACCTGGATGAACTCGCTGGTCAAGCAGCTCGCCAGCGGCGGCCAGACCGCCTTCGAGGTGGCCGCGCTCGGCGCCGGCACCGGCGAGCAGGCCCCGACCAGCCAGGGCGTCAAGGGCGCCCGCGCCTCCGGCAACGTCGACCCGACCGCGAGCGTCCCGCTGGCGCTGCGCAAGGCCGTCAACCACAACACCGGCACCTTCAAGACCTTCTCGCAGATCCGCTACACCGCCGGGACCGGAAAGGCGCCCGAGCCCGCGCTGGTCGTCGGCAAGCGGCTCACCGACATCAACGGCGACCCGTACGACCTGTACTACCTCTTCCCGCTCACCCAGGAGGAGGAGTCCCTCAACCTGGTCAAGAGCACCATCGCCACCGCCGGGCTGTTCGTCGTCGTCCTGCTCAGCGCCATCGCCTGGCTCGTCGTGCGCCAGATCGTCACCCCCGTCCGGATGGCCGCCGGGATCGCCGAACGGCTCTCCGCCGGCCGGCTCCAGGAACGGATGAAGGTCACCGGCGAGGACGACATCGCGCGCCTGGGCGAGGCGTTCAACAAGATGGCCCAGAACCTCCAGAACAAGATCCAGCAGCTGGAGGAGCTGTCCCGGATGCAGCGGCGGTTCGTCTCGGACGTCTCGCACGAGCTGCGCACCCCGCTGACGACCGTCCGGATGGCCGCCGACGTCATCCACGACGCCCGCGTCGACTTCGACCCGGTGACGGCGCGCTCCGCCGAGCTCCTCGCCGGGCAGCTCGACCGGTTCGAGTCGCTCCTGGCCGACCTGCTGGAGATCAGCCGCTTCGACGCGGGAGCCGCCGACCTCCAGGCCGAGCCCATCGACCTGCGGGACGTCGTACGCCGCGTGATCGACGGCGCCGAACCGCTCGCCGAGCACAAGGGGACCCGGATCCGCGTCCTCGGCGACACCCAGCCCGTCATCGCCGAGGCCGACGCCCGGCGCGTCGAGCGGGTGCTGCGCAACCTCGTCGTCAACGCCGTCGAGCACGGCGAGGGCCGCGACGTGGTGATCCGGCTCGCCTCGGCGGGCGGGGCCGTCGCCGTCGCCGTCCGCGACTACGGCGTCGGGCTCAAGCCCGGCGAGGCCACCCGCGTCTTCAACCGCTTCTGGCGGGCCGACCCCGCGCGGGCCCGGACCACCGGCGGCACGGGCCTGGGCCTGTCCATCGCCGTCGAGGACGCCCGGCTGCACGGCGGCTGGCTCCAGGCGTGGGGCGAGCCCGGCGGCGGCTCCCAGTTCCGCCTCACCCTGCCCCGTACCGCCGACGAGCCGCTGCGCGGATCGCCGATCCCGCTGGAGCCCGAGGACTCCCGGGGCAACCGGGCCCGGGCCGTCGCCGAGGCCGCCGGACGCGAGGGCGCCGCCGGCGGGTCCGGCACGCGCCCCGACGGGCGGGCCGAGCGGGCCGACCGCGACCCGATACCGCCCCGGCCGGCGGTCACCACCGCCCTGCCGGTGCCCGCCGACCCCACGGCACTGCCGGGCAACGGCGCCCGCGTCGTGGCCCGGCCCGCAGAACAGGGCCCAGCACAGGAGGAGGGACCCGGTGGAGGACGCTGAGCACCGCGGGCGGCAGGCACGGCGGGTACGGCGGGTTCCGCTTCCGTTCCCGCCTGCGCTTCCGTACCCGCTCGGGCTCCCGTCGAGGGGCGCCCGCTCGCTGCTGGCGTTGGGGGCCGCCGGGCTGCTCCTCGCCGGCTGCGCCTCCATGCCCGACCGCGGCGAGGTCCGCCGGGTGGAGGCGTCCCAGGGCGTCGACTCCCAGGTCCGGGTCTTCGGCGTGCCCCCGGCCGACAAGGCCAGCCCGGCCGAGATCGTCGACGGCTTCCTGGAGGCCATGACCAGCGACGACCCCCAGCTGGCCACCGCCCGCAAGTACCTCACCGAGGACGCCGCCGCGAACTGGAAGCCGTCCTCGGCCGTCACCGTGCTCTCCGCCGGCCTCGACCGCGTACCCGTGCAGGGCGAGAAGGACCCCGAGGGGCCCCGCTGGAAGGTCACCGGCAAGAAACTCGCCACCGTCGACGAACGCAGCGCCTACCAGCCGGAGACCGGCGGCAGCCGCTACGAGGAGTACCTCCAGCTGGTCCAGGTCAACAAGCAGTGGCGGATCGCCACCCCGCCCAGCAGCCTCGTCCTCAGTGAGTCCGACTTCCAGCGCATCTACAAGCCCGTCAACAAGTACTACTTCGCGGGCAGCACCCTCGTCGCCGACCCGGTGTACGTGCGCCAGCGCAGCGATCCCGACACGCGGATGGACCCGACCACCCTCACCGTGCAGTCCCTGCTGGCGGGCCCCTCCAAGTGGCTCGGACCCGTCGCCTCCACCGCGTTCCCCACCGGCACCGAACTGCGCCGGGGCACCAAGTCCCTGGCGTACGACGGCCAGAACACCCTGCGCGTCCCGCTCAACGACGCCGGGCAGAACGTCGCGCAGCCGCAGTGCCAGAAGATGGCCACCCAACTGCTGTACACCGTCCGCGACCTGACGGCCTCCCGGCTGGACCGCGTCGAACTGCTGCACTCGGACGGCAAGTCCACCCTGTGCTGGGTGACCGCCTCGAACGCGGCCAGCATCGCCAACCGGCCGGTGCCGCCGCAGCACCAGTACTACGTGGACAAGGACGGCCGGCTCGTACGGATGGTCCTCAACGCGGGGGCCGACGAGCAGCAGCAGGAGAAGCCCGAGCCGGCGCCCGGCCCGCTGGCCACCGCCGCCGGGTTCAAGGTGGGCTCGGCCGCCGTCACGTACGACGAGAAGCGGGCCGCGGTCGTCTCCGAGGACGGGCACGGGCTGTACGTGGTCACGCTGACCACCGCCGGACCCATGCCGCAGCCGCTGCTGACGAGCCGGACCGGCAAGCTCACCGCGCCCAGCTGGGACGCCCAGGGCGACCTGTGGATCGCCGACCAGGACCCCCAGGCCCAGGGGCTGTGGCGGGTGCCCGGCGGGACCGGCACCCCGCAGAAGGTGGACGTCGCCGGGCTGGACGGGGCCCGGATCAGCGGGCTGAAGGCATCCGCGGACGGGGTGCGCATCGCGCTGCTCACCGAGCGGGACGGCGGCCGCAAGAACCTGTACATCGGGCGGATCGAGCGGCCCGAGGGCAAGGGGGACACCTCGAAGGTGTCGGTGCGCGAGCTGCGCCCGGCCGCTCCGCAGATGACCGAGGTGACGGCGATGAGCTGGGCGCCGCGCGGCCGGCTGCTGGTGGTGGGCCGTGAGAGCGGCGGCGTCGACCAGGCCCGCTACCTGCAGGCCGACGGGTCGATGGTCGCGGCGAGCCTGCCGGGGGCGACCGGGCTGAGCGCGATCGCCGCCTCCGAGGACGAGTCGAAGCCGGTGGTGGCCTCCTCCACCGAGGACGGCATCGTGTGGCTGCCGCCGGGGGCGCAGTGGCGCACGGCGGCGGCGGGCGGCCGGGCGCCGGTGTACCCGGGCTGATCGCCGGCCGGGGTTGCGGTGGCGTGGCTCCGGGGCGGGGGTCCGGTGGCTGCCCTGGCCGGCTCCGGCGGTTTTCCACAGGGGTCGCGCCCTGCCCGGGCAGCGGGCAGGGTGGACGGGTGCGGGGATGGTGGCGGGAGCTGGCCGGGCTGGTCCTGCCCGCCGACTGCGCGGGCTGCGGGGCCGCGCGCTTGCTGCTGTGCGGGGCCTGCCGGGGGGCCCTGGGCGGTGCGGGCGCCGGGCCGGTACGTCCGGCGGCGGGCGGTGCGGGCGGGGCGCTGCCGCCGCTGTACGCGGCGGCCCGGTACGAGGGGCCGGTGCGGGCGGTCGTCCTGGCCCACAAGGAGCGCGGGGCGCTGCCGCTGGCCGGTCCGCTCGGTGTGGCCCTCGCCGCGGCGGTGTCGGCCTCGCGTACGGCGGGGGAGCTGGCGCTGGTCCCCGTACCGTCCGCGCGGCGGACGCTGCGGGCGCGCGGGCACGATCCCGCGCTGAGGCTCGCCCTGGCCGCGTCCCGGCGGCTGCGCGCGGCCGGTGCGCCCGCGCGGGTGGCGCCCGTCCTGCGGCTGCGGCGGCAGGTGGCCGACCAGGCCGGGCTGGGGGCCAGGGAGCGGTGGGAGAACCTGGCCGGGGCCCTGGAGGTACGCCCTGGCGGGATGCGGCTGGCGGCCGGGGCGAGGATCGTGGTGGTGGACGACGTGGTCACCACCGGGGCCACCCTCGCGGAGGCGTCACGGGCGCTGCGCGCGGCGGGGCTGCGGGCGCGGGCGGCGGCCGTGGTGGCGGCCGCGTCCGGTTCGTTCGTCCGGTCCTGATCCTGGAGCGCCGGTGGACAACTCGTACAGAGCGGGAATCCGGGGGATAGATGTGGAACCCCTGGGGAATGCGCATCGTTGCAGGCAGTAAGAGGGATCACCACCTGGATGGAGGTAGTTTCCGGTAGCGGGTGCCGACAACCGGCCAGGAGAGATATGTTCGGTTGTGAGGAACTGGCGATCCTTGGGCCCCGGGTATCGGAGCGCCGGCCGCCCGTTTGGAATCTTCGTGCAGAGGGTGTCTCTCTACTCCCAAATCGGTGGGGTTTGGATCTTGCCGATGGGGGAGGAGGAGGTGAAAGTCGCCAAGTCCGAGGCTCCGGTGTTCACCGGAGCCTGGTGCGAAAGGGAGACGCTTCACCGCTGAAGGTGGAGGTCTCCGGGAACGGAGTTCTGCGTGGACATCGTCGTCAAGGGCCGCAAGACCGAGGTGCCCGAGCGGTTCCGCAAGCACGTGGCCGAGAAGCTGAATCCGGAGCGGATCCAGAAGCTCGACGCCAAGGTGATCAGCTTGGACGTCGAGGTGTCCAAGGAGCACAACCCGCGCCAGGCCGACCGTTCCGACCGCGTGGAGATCACCCTGCATTCGCGGGGCCCGGTGATCCGGGCCGAGGCCGCCGCCGCCGACCCCTACGCGGCGCTCGACCTGGCTCAGGACAAGCTGGAGGCCCGGCTGCGCAAGCAGCACGACAAGCGGTTCACCCGCCGCGGCAGCGGACGGCTTTCGGCGGCGGAGGTCGCCGACAGCGTGCCGGGTGTCGCGACGCTCAACGGCAACGGACAGCCGGTCGGTGAGGAGACCGAGGGCGGAATTCCGACCACGCGGATCGGATCCCTCGAAGTGCAGGGCGAAGGCCCGCTGGTCGTCCGCGAGAAGACCCACCCGGCCCGGCCCATGTCGCTCGACCAGGCGCTGTACGAAATGGAACTGGTCGGACACGACTTCTATCTGTTCGTCGACTCCGAGACCAAGATGCCGAGCGTCGTCTACCGGCGTCACGCCTACGACTACGGCGTCATCCACGTCGACCCCGACGGGGCGTCGAGCTCTGAGGAGGCGGCCATCGGCGGTGCCGGCGGCGCGCTCGGAGGCTGATCATCGATCCGTTGCCCCTGCGGAAGCCGAGGCTTCCGCAGGGGCACCTGTATGACTCGTATGAGCCAAAGGGATTCCGCCAGACCCGCGCCGGACGGTGCGGGCATGGAATCATGGCGGGCAGTCAACCGGCGGCCGCCCCCGCCGGGTTGGCCCAGAGCTCGGTACATGCAGGGGGAGGAACGATGGCGGACAGCTTCGGGCCGGTGCGCGGTGACGACGGAGCCGACTGCCGCGCGGCGCTGGCGGACGCGGCGGACCCGGCTGCGGCCGGTGAGCCCATCCGGGTGCTCGTGGTCGACGACCACGCCCTCTTCCGGCGCGGGCTGGAGATCGTCCTCGCCCAGGAGGAGGACATCCAGGTCGTCGGTGAGGCCGGGGACGGGGCGGAGGCCGTGGACAAGGCCGCCGACCTGCTTCCGGACATCGTGCTGATGGATGTGCGGATGCCGCGGCGCGGCGGGATCGAGGCGTGCACCTCGATCAAGGAGGTCGCCCCCTCCGCGAAGATCATCATGCTGACGATCAGCGACGAGGAGGCCGACCTCTACGACGCGATCAAGGCGGGTGCGACGGGCTACCTGCTGAAGGAGATCTCCACGGACGAGGTCGCCACCGCGATCCGTGCCGTCGCGGACGGGCAGTCGCAGATCAGCCCGTCGATGGCGTCGAAGCTGCTGACCGAGTTCAAGTCGATGATCCAGCGCACCGACGAGCGCCGGCTGGTGCCGGCGCCCCGGCTGACCGACCGGGAACTGGAGGTCCTCAAGCTGGTGGCGACCGGGATGAACAACCGGGACATCGCCAAGCAGCTGTTCATCTCCGAGAACACCGTGAAGAACCACGTCCGCAACATCCTGGAGAAGCTCCAGCTGCACTCGCGGATGGAAGCCGTGGTGTACGCGATGCGCGAGAAGATCCTGGAGATCCGCTGACCGCTCCGGTCAGGGGCGCCGGGCGCCGATCTCCGCCGTGACCGCCGCGGCCTCCCGCTCGTCCCGCGCGTGGTCCACTCGAACGTCCTCGCAGCCCACCCACCGGGCCGCCTCCCACAGGGCTTCGGCCATCGCGCCGGCCGCCTTCGGGGTGGTCAGGGACAGCTGCCGGGCCACGAGCGTGCGGCCCTCCCGGCCCGGGTCGACCCGGCCTTGGAGCCGGCCGCCGGCCAGCAGCGGCATCGCGAAGTAGCCGTGGATCCGCTTCGGCTTGGGGACGTACGCTTCCAGCCGGTGCGTGAAGCCGAAAATCCGCTCGGTGCGGGGGCGGTCCCAGACGAGCGAGTCGAACGGGGACAGCAGGGTGGTGCGGTGCCGCCCGCGCGGCTCGGACGCCAGCGCGTCGGGGTGCGCCCAGGCCGGCTTGCCCCAGCCCTCCACCACCACCGGGACCAGCCCAGAGTCGGCGATCACCGCGTCGAACTGCTCGCCCTTGAGGCGGTGGTAGTCGGCGATGTCCGCGCGTGTGCCCACCCCCAGGGACTGTCCGGCCAGCGCCACCAGGCGGCGCAGGCACTCGCGGTCGTCGAGGTCGTCGTGGAGCAGGGCGTCGGGGACGGCCCGCTCGGCGAGGTCGTAGACCCGCTTCCAGCCGCGCCGCTCGGTGCAGACCACCTCACCGATGTCCAGCAGCCACTCCACCGCGATCTTGGTCTCGGACCACTCGAACCACTCGCCGCCGTTCTTGGCCCCGCCCAGCTCGGAGGAGGTCAGCGGACCGTCGGTGCGCAGGCGGTCCAGGACGGCCCGCGTCGAGCGCTCCTTGTCCTGCAGGACGTGCCAGCGGTGGCCGCGGGCCCGGCGGGCGCGGCGGCGGAAGGCGAAGTGCGGCCACTCCTCGATAGGCAGGATGCAGGCGGCGTGCGACCAGTACTCGAAGGCGTGGCTGCCGGACCAGTACGCCCGCTCCACGGCCTCTCGGCCGACGGCGCCGAGCCGAGCGTAGGGGATCAGCTCGTGCGAGCGGGCCAGGACCGAGATGGTGTCCAGCTGGACGGCGCCGAGGTGCCGCAGCACCCCGCGCACCCCCGCCTTGCGGTCGGGTGCCCCGAGGAATCCCTGGGCGCGCAGCGCGATCCGGCGGGCTTCATCGGCGGAGAGCAAGATGACGGACATGTCGCGAGCCTAGGAGGTCGCACTGACAGCGGGCAGGTACGCCTTCGGGGAGGGCAGGCCGAGGTCGGTGGGGAGGAGGCCGGCGACCCAGCAGTCGTGCAGGGTGCCGCGCAGGTCGAGGGCGGCGCGCAGGACGCCCTCGACGCGGAATCCGGCCTTCTCGGCGACGCGGCGCGAGGGGGCGTTGCCGACGGCGGCCCGCCACTCCAGCCGGCCGGCGCCGACGTCGGTGAACATCCAGCGGGCCACCCGGCCGACGGCCTCGGTCATGTAGCCGCGGCCGCGGTGCTCCGCGGCGGTCCAGTAGCCGATCTCGTACGCCTGCGGGCCGCGCACGTGCACGCCGACCGAGGCGACCAGCGGGCCCCCGCCCTCCGGCCCGAGCCGCACCGCGAAGGTGTACTCGCGGTCCTCGCGCCAGCCGGCGGGGCTGATCTCCTCCACCCAGCTCCGGGCGTGCGCCCGCTCGTACGGGGAGGGGACGACGGTCCAGCGCTGGACGGCGGGGTCCTGGCAGCCGGCGTACACCTCCTCCGCGTCGGCGGGGGCGAAGGGCCGCAGGGACAGCCGGGCGGTCGACAGGGTGACGGGTTCCATGGACGGATTGTGGCCGCGCCGGGTAACCCGGGCGAGGGGTTTTCGCCCGCACCGGCACCCAACGGGTCCCCCGTACGTTCTCATTCCGGGCGCCCGTGCCCTGCGGACACGGCGGACCTCCCGACGCGACCACGTCCTCGCTTACGATGGCCGTTGCGGTGGGGCCCACCTGCCGTGCCCGGCTACGTAAAGTGCCCAGGCCCGACCGGCAAGGAGACCAGCCTCAGTGTCCGTCCTCACCAAGCTCATGCGTGCAGGCGAAGGCAAGATCCTGCGCAAACTGCACCGCATCGCGGACCAGGTCAACTCCATCGAAGAGGACTTCGTCAACCTCTCCGACGCCGAGTTGCGGGCCCTCACGGACGAGTACAAGCAGCGCTACCAGGACGGCGAGAGCCTCGACGACCTGCTGCCCGAGGCGTTCGCGACCGTGCGCGAGGCCGCCAAGCGCGTCCTGGGCCAGCGGCACTACGACGTCCAGATCATGGGCGGCGCCGCGCTGCACCTCGGGTACGTCGCCGAGATGAAGACCGGTGAGGGCAAGACCCTCGTCGGCACGCTGCCCGCCTACCTGAACGCCCTGTCGGGCCTGGGCGTCCACCTGATCACGGTCAACGACTACCTCGCCGAGCGCGACTCCGAGATGATGGGGCGCGTCCACAAGTTCCTCGGCCTGAGCGTCGGCTGCATCCTGGCGAACATGTCGCCGGCGCAGCGCCGCGAGCAGTACGACTGCGACATCACCTACGGCACGAACAACGAGTTCGGCTTCGACTACCTGCGCGACAACATGGCCTGGTCGAAGGACGAGCTGGTCCAGCGCGGCCACAACTTCGCCGTGGTCGACGAGGTCGACTCCATCCTCGTCGACGAGGCCCGCACCCCGCTGATCATCTCCGGCCCGGCCGACCAGGCCACGAAGTGGTACGCGGACTTCGCCAAGCTCGTCACCCGCCTGACCAAGGGCGAGGCCGGCCAGCCGCTCAAGGGCATCGAGGAGACCGGCGACTACGAGGTCGACGAGAAGAAGCGCACCGTCGGCATCCACGAGTCCGGCGTCGCCAAGGTCGAGGACTGGCTCGGCATCGAGAACCTCTACGAGTCGGTGAACACCCCGCTCGTCGGCTACCTGAACAACGCCATCAAGGCGAAGGAACTGTTCAAGAAGGACAAGGACTACGTCGTCATCGACGGCGAGGTCATGATCGTCGACGAGCACACCGGCCGTATCCTCGCCGGCCGCCGCTACAACGAGGGCATGCACCAGGCGATCGAGGCGAAGGAGGGGGTGGACATCAAGGACGAGAATCAGACCCTCGCCACGATCACCCTCCAGAACTTCTTCCGCCTCTACACCAAGCTGTCCGGTATGACCGGTACGGCCATGACCGAGGCCGCCGAGTTCCACCAGATCTACAAGCTCGGCGTCGTCCCGATCCCGACGAACCGCCCGATGCAGCGCAAGGACCAGCCCGACCTCATCTACCGCACCGAGGTCGCCAAGTTCGCCGCCGTCGTCGACGACATCGCGGAGAAGCACGAGAAGGGCCAGCCGATCCTCGTCGGCACGACCTCGGTCGAGAAGTCCGAGTACCTCTCGCAGCAGCTGTCCAAGCGGGGCATCCCGCACGAGGTGCTCAACGCCAAGCAGCACGAGCGCGAGGCCGCCATCGTCGCCCAGGCCGGCCGCCGCGGCGCCGTCACCGTCGCCACGAACATGGCCGGCCGCGGTACCGACATCAAGCTCGGCGGCAACCCCGACGACCTCGCCGAGGCGGAGCTGCGCCAGCGCGGCCTCGACCCCGAGGAGCACATCGAGGAGTGGGCGCAGGCCCTGCCCGAGGCCCTCTCCCGGGCCGAGGCGGCGGTGAAGGCGGAGTTCGAGGAGGTCAAGGAGCTCGGCGGGCTGTACGTGCTGGGCACCGAGCGGCACGAGTCGCGCCGTATCGACAACCAGCTGCGCGGCCGCTCCGGCCGCCAGGGCGACCCGGGCGAGTCCCGGTTCTACCTGTCGCTGGGCGACGACCTGATGCGCCTGTTCAAGGCGCAGATGGTCGAGCGCGTCATGGCCATGGCCAATGTGCCGGACGACGTCCCGATCGAGAACAAGATGGTGACGCGGGCCATCGCGTCGGCCCAGTCGCAGGTCGAGACCCAGAACTTCGAGACGCGTAAGAACGTCCTGAAGTACGACGAGGTCCTCAACAGCCAGCGCGAGGTCATCTACGGCGAGCGCCGCCGGGTCCTGGAGGGCGAGGACCTGCACGAGCAGGTGCGCTTCTTCATGGACGACACCATCGACGCCTACATCGCCGCCGAGACCGTCGAGGGCTTCGCCGAGGAGTGGGACCTGGACCGGCTGTGGGGCGCCTTCAAGCAGCTCTACCCGATCAAGGTGACGGTGGAGGAGCTGGAGGAGGCCGCCGGCGACCGCGCGGGCATCACCGCCGAGTTCATCGCCGAGTCGGTCAAGGACGACATCCACGAGCAGTACCAGGCGCGCGAGGAGGCCCTCGGGTCCGACGTCATGCGCGAGCTGGAGCGGCGCGTGGTCCTGTCGGTCCTCGACCGCAAGTGGCGCGAGCACCTCTACGAGATGGACTACCTCCAGGAGGGCATCGGCCTGCGCGCGATGGCCCAGAAGGATCCGCTGGTCGAGTACCAGCGCGAGGGCTTCGACATGTTCAACGCCATGATGGAGGGCATCAAGGAGGAGTCCGTCGGCTACCTGTTCAACCTGGAGGTCCAGGTCGAGCAGCAGGTCGAGGAGCTCCCGGTGCAGGCCGCGGCGGCGCCGACGCTGACGAAGGAGCCGGTGCCGTCGGCACGCCCGGAGATCCGCGCCAAGGGCCTGGACGCCCCGCAGCGCCCGGACCGCCTGCACTTCTCCGCCCCGACGGTGGACGGCGAGGGCGGCGTGGTCGAGGGCGACTTCGAGGACGCCAACGGCAGCGACGGCCTGACCCGCGCAGAGCGCCGCAAGGCCCAGAAGGCCGCGGGCGGCGGCCGCCGCCGCAAGAAGTAACCCGCGCCACTGGGCGCAGCCTGACCGGGGCCGGACACCGAGGGGTGTCCGGCCCCGGGGTGTTTGGGGGGTGTACGGGGTGTGTGTCGTGCGGGCCCACTATCACCCCCGCGAGGGGCCGGGGGCGGGCCGGTGACTGCCCACCCGCCTGCCGGCCGGGGGGCCCGCCGGGCGGAACGGGTCAGCCGTATCGACGGCTCGGGCTTCGTTCCTCTGTCCCCCTGCGCCGGGTTCGTGTGTACGGAGCGTGGGGCCGGGAGGGTGAGGGGGTGTCCCCTTTCGGGCTGGGGTGGGGGGTGGGGTGGGCGTCTACCTCGGGCCTGTGGGGGGCGTTGGGGGCGCCTGCCGGTGGGCGGGGGGCACTCGGATAGGTGAACCCTTGGCGGGGGTGCCGGGGTGAGGCGGGGCGGTTGCGGAGCGTGTTCGGGGGTCGTAGAAAACCCGGGTCGGGAGTCGAGTTACCGCCTGGTACCGCCGGGCTCGGGCTGATCGGGGAATCGCCATGGACACCACCACGCGCGGCATCGTAGGCGGCGGGGGCAGCAGCGGTAGGCCGCCCGGCGGGGCCAGCCGGAGCCGTCCCGCCGGCCGCCGGGACCAGCGCCGCCCCGGCGGCGGGGCGGGGCCGTCCGGAGCCGGAGCGGGAACCCGGTCCGGCCCGGCCGGGGCCGGCCCCCGCCCGGCCGGGCCCGCCACCGCGCAGGCCGCTCGGAGCGGTCCCGGCGCCGCCCAGCCGGCCGCCCGCACCCGCCCGGTCGGCCCCGCTGCCGCGCAGGCGGCCCGGAGCCGGCCCGGCGGCCCCGGCGCCGCCCAGTCGGCCGCCCGCACTCGTCCGCCCGGTCCCGGCGCCGTTCAGTCGGCCGCCCGCACCCGGCCGGTCGGCCCCGGCGGCGCGCAAGCCGTCCGGAGCCGGCGCGGGGGGCCTCATGTGCATCCCCTCGGGCCTCACGTGTGGTTTGCCGAGCGGATTCTGGCCGTGGTGAGTGGGCAGCGGCCCGTGCATTCGTTGCTGGGGCTGACCGTCGGGGAGGCGTATGACCAGCTGGCCGAGCTCGCGCCCGTCGGGCCCTTGCGGGAGCGGCTGCGGCCCGTGCTGCGGCACTGCGGGCGGTTCCATCCCGGGCCGGGGGTCATCGAGGCGTTCGCGCGGGTGGTGACGGGGGAGCGGGTTTCGGCGATGGCGTTCCGGCTCGAACAGGGGGCCGATCTGCGCTGGCGGTGTGCGGCCGTGGAGATTCAGGGCCAACGCCCCTGGGGGAGTTCGCGGGCCGCGGTCGTATCCTGAGGGGGTTTTCCGACTACCGAAAGCAGCCGGCCATGCGCGTGTACGTCCCCCTGACACTCCCCGGGCTCGCCGAGGCGCACAAGGCGGGCGAGCTGGGGCCCGCCCCGCTCCGCGCCTACGCCGTGACCCCCGGGCTGCGCGAGTGGTACGTCTCCGACGACATCGAGGAGCTGGAGTACGCCGCCCTGAGCCGCGCCGCCGCGGCCTCGCTGCGGATGCTGGCCGAGGACCCCGCGGCCCCCCGCAAGCGGGTCGTCGTCGCCGTCGACGTCGAGGACAAGGCCGCCGTCGCCTCCCCCGGGCTGGACGAGGCCACCCTCGGGCAGGTGACGCTCGCCGCCCCCGTGCGGCTGACCGTGGCCGCGGCCGTGCACGTGGACGCCCCGGACGCCGAGCAGGACGTGACCGCCGCGGCCGGTGCGCTGGAGGCCGCCGACGGCGGGGACGACGACGCGCAGTTCCTCGTCGACGGGGCCGAGGACAACGAGCTGCTGTGGTTCGGGGTGCAGGAGATCCCGGGGCTGCTGGGATGACGGCTCACATCCGGGTGCGTACCGGTACGGCCCACATCGTGTGGGACTGGAACGGGACCCTGCTGCACGACATCGACGCCGTCATGACCGCCACCAACGCCTCCTTCGCCGAGCTCGGCTTCCCGCCGATCACCCTGGAGCGGTACCGCGACCTGTACGTGGTCCCCGTGCCGAAGTTCTACGAGCGGCTGATGGGCCGGGTGCCCACCCAGGAGGAGTGGGTCGTCATGGACGAGGCGTTCCACCGCCACTACTGGGCGGCCGCCGCCGGCTCCGGCCTGGCCGAGGGGGCGCGGGAGCTGCTGCGGGGCTGGCAGGCGGACGGGTTCACCCAGTCCCTGCTGTCCCTCGCGCCCCACGAGAAGCTGGTGCCCCTGGTCCGGGAGCACGGCATCGACGTGCACTTCCTGCGGGTCGACGGCCGCACCGGGCCCTCGCACACCTCCAAGGCGGGGCACCTCGTACGCCATATGGCGGCCATGGAGGCAGCCGGTGTGACCGCCGCGCGTACGGTCCTGGTCGGAGACGCCGTGGACGACGCGCTGGCCGCCGCAGCCGTGGGCGCCCGCGCCGTCCTGTACACCGGCGGCTCGCACAGCCGGGCCAGTCTGGAGACCGCGGGCGTGCCCGTCGTGGACACGCTGGCCGAGGCCGTCGCCACCGCCCGCGAACTGGCCGGATAGGCACGGACCGGCACGGAGAGTCGCCCCCGCACGCCGCGGCGGTCACGTCCCTGGCCAGAGTGTCCAGGTTTTGCCCCGGGTTTTGTACAGATGCAGTGAATGACGACCTGGGGGGAGGGCGAGATAGCCTAGTACCCGTGATCAGCGCGATAGTCCTCGGGGGCACTGACGCCCCCGGCCCGCGCCCGGCGCACGTCCGTGCCCGGGCTTTCGCTGATCCCCGCCGCCGGGACCTGTCGATCACGGTCGAAGCCCTCCCGGGCGGCTCTTCCGACGACATGGCGTCGAAACCGAATCCGGACGGACAACCCGCCTCATCGCGGCGCTTTGTCATTCCTTCCTTCACCTACGTCACGCAATGGCGCGCGACAGGAGCCAGAGGACATGCAGACCAAGCTGGACGAAGCAAAGGCCGAGCTGCTCGCGCGGGCGGCACGGGTAGCTGAGAACAGCCCGGCCGGGGGGCTACTTCCGACTGGGTCCGAGCAAGGGGAGCACCCCGGACAGGGCGCGACGCTCGCCTACCTCCAGCGCTACTACCTGCACACGGCACCCGAGGACCTGGCGGACCGCGACCCGGTCGACGTGTACGGGGCGGCGCTCTCCCACTACCGCCTCGCCGAGAACCGCCCGCAGGGCACGGCGAACGTGCGCGTGCACACCCCCACGGTCGAGGAGAACGGCTGGACCTCCAGCCACTCGGTCGTCGAGGTCGTCACCGACGACATGCCGTTCCTGGTGGACTCGGTCACCAACGAGCTGTCCCGCCAGGGCCGCGGCATCCATGTCGTGATCCACCCGCAGGTCGTCGTGCGCCGTGACGTCACCGGCAAGCTGATCGAGATCCTCGGTCCCGACTGCGACGCCCACGGTCCCAGGACCGCGCGCCCCCACGACTCCCTCGTCGAGTCCTGGATCCACGTCGAGATCGACCGCGAGACCGACAAGGCCGACCTCAAGCAGATCACCGGTGACCTGCTGCGCGTCCTGTCCGACGTCCGCGAGTCCGTCGAGGACTGGGAGAAGATGCGCGACGCCGCGCTGCGCATCGCCGACGAGCTGCCGGGCGAGCCGAGCCCGCCGGACCTGCGCGAGTACGAGCAGGAGGAGGCCCGCGAGCTGCTGCGCTGGCTGGCCGACGACCACTTCACCTTCATCGGCTTCCGCGAGTACAACCTGGTCGACGGCGACGCCCTCGCGGCCGTCCCCGGCACCGGCCTCGGCATCCTGCGCTCCGACCCGGTCCACCACGGCCAGGAGGACGCGCACCCGGTCTCGCCGTCCTTCAACCGGCTGCCCGCCGACGCCCGCGCCAAGGCCCGCGAGCACGAGCTGCTGGTGCTGACGAAGGCCAACAGCCGCGCGACCGTCCACCGCCCGTCCTACCTCGACTACGTCGGCGTGAAGAAGTTCGACGCCGAGGGCAACGTCGTCGGCGAGCGCCGTTTCCTCGGCCTGTTCTCCTCCGCCGCGTACACCGAGTCCGTGCGCCGCGTCCCGGTGATCCGCCGCAAGGTCGCCGAGGTGCTGGAGGGCGCCGGCTTCTCCCCGTCCAGCCACGACGGCCGCGACCTGCTCCAGATCCTGGAGACCTACCCGCGCGACGAGCTGTTCCAGACCCCGGTCGACAAGCTGCGCGAGATCGCCACGTCCGTCCTGTACCTCCAGGAGCGCCGCCGGCTGCGGCTCTACCTGCGCCAGGACGAGTACGGCCGCTACTACTCCGCGCTGGTCTACCTGCCGCGCGACCGGTTCACCACCGGGGTCCGGCTGCGCCTGATGGACATCCTGAAGGAGGAGCTCGGCGGCACCAGCGTCGACTTCACCGCCTGGAACACCGAGTCGGTCCTCTCCCGCATCCACTTCGTCGTCCGCGTCCCGCAGGGCACCCAGCTGCCCGCGCTGACCGACGCCGACGTCGAGCGCGTCGAGACCCGCCTGGTGGAGGCCGCCCGCTCCTGGGCCGACGGCTTCGCCGAGGCGCTGACCGCCGAGCTGGGCGAGGAGCGCGCCGCCGAGCTGCTGCGCAAGTACAGCGGCTCCTTCCCCGAGGGCTACAAGGCCGACCACACGCCGCGCATGGCCGTGTCCGACCTGTGCCACCTGGAGCGGCTGTCCGCCAGCGACCGCGAGTTCGCGCTCTCCCTGTACGAGCCCGTCGGCGCGGGCCCGGGCGAGCGCCGCTTCAAGATCTACCGCGAGGGCGAGCAGATCTCCCTGTCCGCCGTCCTGCCGGTCCTCCAGCGCCTGGGCGTCGAGGTCACCGACGAGCGCCCGTACGAGCTGCGCCGCAGCGACCGGGTGAGCGCCTGGATCTACGACTTCGGCCTGCGGATGCCGCTGTCCACCGCGGGCGGCGACCACGCCGCCGCCTCCCACTACCTCGGCGACGACGCCCGCGAGCGGTTCCAGGAAGCCTTCGCGGCCGTGTGGACCGGTCAGGCCGAGAACGACAACTTCAACACCCTCGTCCTGGGCGCCGGCCTCACCTGGCGGCAGGCCGTCGTCCTGCGCGCGTACGCCAAGTACATGCGCCAGGCCGGCTCCACCTTCAGCCAGGACTACATGGAGGACACCCTCCGCAACAACGTCCACACCACCCGGCTGCTGATCTCCCTCTTCGAGGCGCGGATGTCGCCGGGCCGCCAGGCCGCCGGTACCGAGCTCGTCGACGCCATGCTGGAGGAGCTGGACGGGGCCCTGGACCAGGTCGCCTCGCTCGACGAGGACCGCATCCTGCGGGCGTTCCTGACGCTGATCAAGGCCACCCTGCGCACGAACTTCTTCCAGCTCACCGACGCGGGCGAGCAGCACGCGTACGTGTCGATGAAGTTCGACCCCCAGGCCATCCCGGACCTGCCGGCCCCGCGCCCGGCGTTCGAGATCTGGGTGTACTCCCCGCGCGTCGAGGGCGTGCACCTGCGCTTCGGCAAGGTCGCGCGCGGCGGTCTGCGCTGGTCGGACCGGCGTGAGGACTTCCGTACGGAGATCCTCGGCCTGGTCAAGGCGCAGATGGTCAAGAACACCGTCATCGTGCCGGTCGGTGCCAAGGGCGGGTTCGTCGCCAAGAACCTGCCGGACCCGTCGGTGGACCGGGACGCGTGGCTGGCCGAGGGCATCGCCTCGTACAAGATCTTCATCTCGGCGCTGCTGGACATCACGGACAACCTGGTCGCGGGCGAGGTCGTCCCGCCCAAGGACGTGGTGCGTCACGACGGGGACGACACCTACCTCGTCGTCGCCGCCGACAAGGGCACCGCGACCTTCTCCGACATCGCCAACGGTGTCGCCGAGTCGTACGGGTTCTGGCTGGGCGACGCCTTCGCGTCGGGCGGCTCGGCCGGCTACGACCACAAGGGCATGGGCATCACCGCCCGCGGTGCCTGGGAGTCGGTCAAGCGGCACTTCCGCGAGCTGGGCCACGACACGCAGACCGAGGACTTCACGGTCGTCGGCGTCGGCGACATGTCCGGTGACGTGTTCGGCAACGGCATGCTGCTCTCCGAGCACATCCGCCTGGTCGCCGCCTTCGACCACCGGCACATCTTCATCGACCCGACCCCGGACGCGGCCGTCTCCTACGCCGAGCGCCGGCGCCTGTTCGAGCTGCCGCGCTCCTCGTGGGCGGACTACGACACCGAGCTGCTCTCGGCGGGCGGCGGCATCCACCCGCGTACGGCGAAGTCCATCCCGGTCAACGCTCACGTCCGCGAGGCCCTCGGGATCGAGGCGGGCGTCACCAAGATGACCCCGGCCGACCTGATGCAGGCGATCCTCAAGGCCCCGGTGGACCTGCTGTGGAACGGCGGCATCGGTACGTACGTCAAGGCGACGTCCGAGACCCACACCGACGTCGGCGACAAGGCCAACGACGCCATCCGCGTCAACGGCTCCGACGTCCGCGCCAAGGTCATCGGCGAGGGCGGCAACCTGGGTCTGACCCAGCTGGGCCGTATCGAGTTCGCCCGCAGCGGTGCCGGCGGCGAGGGCGGCAAGATCAACACCGACGCCATCGACAACAGCGCCGGCGTGGACACCTCCGACCACGAGGTGAACATCAAGATCCTGCTGAACTCGCTGGTCGCCGAGGGCGACATGACCGTCAAGCAGCGCAACAAGCTGCTCGCCGAGATGACGGACGAGGTCGGCCACCTGGTCCTGCGCAACAACTACGCGCAGAACGTGGCCCTGGCCAACGGCTCCGCCCAGGCGTCGAGCCTGCTGCACGCGCAGCAGCGCTTCATGCGCCGGCTGGGCCGGGACGGGCTGCTGGACCGCCAGCTGGAGTTCCTGCCCAACGACCGCCAGATCCGCGAGCTGCTGAACACCGGGCGCGGCCTGACGCAGCCCGAGCTGGCCGTCCTGTTCGCCTACACCAAGATCACGGTGGCGGACGAGCTCATCCACACCGAGCTGCCCGACGACCCCTACCTGCGCCGTCTGCTGCACGCCTACTTCCCGGCCCCGCTGCGCGAGAAGTTCGGCGAGCAGATCGACGCGCACGCCCTGCGCCGGGAGATCATCACCACCCTGCTGGTCAACGACACCGTCAACACCGGTGGTTCGACCTTCCTGCACCGGCTGCGGGAGGAGACCGGGGCCTCCACGGCGGAGATCGTCCGGGCGCAGCTGTCGGCCCGTGAGATCTTCGGCCTGGCCGAGGTGTGGGACGCGGTCGAGGCGCTGGACAACAAGGTCGCGGCCGACGTCCAGACCCGGGTGCGGCTGCACTCGCGGCGCCTGGTGGAGCGCGGTACGCGCTGGCTGCTGAACAACCGCCCGCAGCCGCTGCAGATCACCGAGACCGTCGAGCTGTTCGGCGCGCGGGTGGCGCAGGTCTGGGCGGAGCTGCCGAAGCTGGTGCGCGGCGCGGACCTGGAGTGGTACCAGTCGGTGATGGACGAGCTGACGGGCGAGGGCGTCCCGGCGGAGCTCGCGGCGAAGGTGGCCGGGTTCTCCTCGGCGTTCCCGACGCTGGACATCGTCGCCACCTCCGACCGGACGGGCGTGGACCCGCTGGCCGTCGCCGAGGTGTACTACGACCTCGCGGACCGGCTGGACATCACGCAGCTGATGGACCGGATCATCGAGCTGCCGCGTGAGGACCGCTGGCAGTCGATGGCCCGTGCGTCGATCCGTGAGGACCTGTTCGCGGCGCACGCGGCGCTGACCGCCGACGTGCTGTCGGTGGGCGACGCGGACGCCACTCCCGAGGAGCGCTACAAGGCGTGGGAGCAGAAGAACGCGGCGCTGCTGAGCCGGGCGCGGACGACCCTGGACGAGATCCGGGGCTCGGACGACTTCGACCTGGCGAACCTGTCGGTGGCGATGCGCACGATGCGCTCGCTGCTGCGGGTGCACGCGTAGCGGCGTCGCCGGAGACGGCAACGGGCCGGGCCCCGAACCCCTCGGGGGGTTCCGGGCCCGGCCCGTTCGTCCGGCTCCTCTAGCCGCGGGTGAACGCCTCGTAGGCGTCGCAGACCTCCTGGGACGGGCCGTCCATGCGGATGACGCCCGACTCCAGCCAGATCGCCCGGTCGCAGGTCTCGCGGACGGTGCCGATGGAGTGGCTGACGAGGAAGACGGTGCCGGCCCGGGCGCGGAGCTCCTCGATACGGGCCTGGCTGCGGCGCTGGAAGGCGGCGTCACCGGTGGCGAGGGCCTCGTCGATCATCAGGACGTCGTGGTCCTTGGCGGCGGCGATGGAGAACCGCAGCCGGGCGCCCATGCCCGAGGAGTACGTCCGCATGGGCAGGGAGATGAAGTCGCCCTTCTCGTTGATGCCGGAGAAGTCGACGATGTCCTGGTAGCGCTCGCGGACCTGCTGGCGGGTCATGCCCATCGCCAGCCCGCCGAGGACCACGTTGCGTTCGCCGGTGAGGTCGTTCATCAGGGCGGCGTTCACTCCGAGGAGGGACGGCTGGCCGTGCGAGTAGACGGCGCCCCGGGCCACCGGCTGGAGGCCGGCGATGGCCTTGAGGAGGGTGGACTTGCCCGAGCCGTTGGTGCCGATCAGGCCGATGGCCTCGCCCTTGTGGGCGGTGAAGCTGACGCCCCGGACGGCGTGCACCTCGCGGACGCCGGGGGCGGGCTTGCGGGAGAAGATGCGGCTGAGGGCGGCGGTGGCGCCGCCCTTGCGGGTGCCGGTGCCGTGCACCTTGTAGATGACGTGGACCTCGTCGGCGATGACGGTCGGGACGCGGGCGCCGGCCGCGGTGGCGCCGTCGGCGGGGGTGCGGGTCAGGGTCTCAGCCACGGCCGTACTCCTCCTCTGCCTTCCAGAAGTAGACGAAGCCGCCGATGCCGGCGAGCAGGGCCCAGCCGATGGCGATCGGCCAGACGTGGTGGGGCAGCTGCGAAGCCTTGAAGCTGTCGATCAGGGCGAAGCGCATCAGGTCGATGTAGACGGCCGCCGGGTTGAGCTTGAGCAGGAGCATCACCCAGTGCGGCAGGTGGTCCGACCGCAGCATGGAGTCGATGGACCACATCACGCCCGAGGAGTACATCCAGGTGCGGAGCACGAACGGCATCAGCTGGCTGACGTCCGGGTTCTTGCTGCCGATGCGGGCCATGACCATCGCGCAGCCCGCGCAGAAGACGGCCATCAGGAAGAGGGCCGGGGCGGCGAGCAGCCAGGCCGGGGAGGGCATCTGGCCGAAGGCCAGCAGCAGGACGACCAGGGCGCCCATGGTGACGAGCAGCTGCTGGAACAGCTGGACCACCGAGGACAGGGGCAGGCTGGCGCGGGGGAAGTGCAGCGCGCGGACCAGGCCGAGGTTGCTGTGGACGGCGCGGGTGCCGGTGTTGATGGAGCTGCCGATGAAGTCCCAGACGAAGACGCCGGTGATCAGGAACGGCAGGTAGTCGGGTACGCCGTGGCTGGCCTGCATCACCAGGCCGAAGATGAAGTAGTAGACGGCCGCGTTGAGCAGCGGGGTCATCAGGTGCCAGACCTGGCCGAGCTTGGCCGTGCTGTACGTGGCGTGCATACGGGCGGTGGCGTACGCGAGCACGAAGTGGCGGCGGTCCCACAGCTGCGCGAGGTAGCTCGGCAGGGAGGGGCGGGCGCCGCTGAGGGTCAGGCCGTGGGCTGCCGCCAGCTCCGCGGGGGTGGTGGGGGCCGCGTGGGGTGGCGCGGTGGTCGCTGGGGTCACGGGCTTCGCTTTCGCCGGGGTCGGGGCGTCGCCGGCCGGGGGGCGCCCCGAGGGGGCTCCCGGACGGGTCCGGGAGGGAGCCGGGCGACGGGACGGGTCCGTATCGTCGCTACGGGGAGAGTAGGGCGGGAGTCGACGGAACGCAACCGTATCGTCGTGACGGGCTGGTGGCGGCGTGCGCCGCTATGCTCTGGGCATGACCACCGAGCCTGCCGCCGCCCCCCACCCCGCCCCAGCCGCCGCCCGCCGCGCCCCCGCCGGGGCGGCCGTCCTGCGCGAGGACGTGACGGAGGCGATCCGCGGCGCGGTGCTGGAGGAGCTGGCGGAGGCGGGCTTCGCCCGGATGTCCATCGAGGGCATCGCCCGGCGGGCCGGCGTCGGCAAGACGGCGGTGTACCGGCGCTGGAAGTCCAAGCTGCACCTGGTGCTCGACATCATCGGAGCCTTCGCGGCGGACGGCCTGCCCGTCCCCGCCACCGGCTCCCTCTACGGGGACGTACGGGCCCTGCTGGAGGTCATGACGCACGTCCTGCGCCACCCGGTGGCCTCGGCGGTCATCCCCGACCTGCTGGTGGAGGGCGCGCGGAACCCGGAGATCGCGCAGGCGGTACGGGGCGCCCTGCTGGACGGCCAGCGCCGCCTCGCCGAGGGCATCGTCGCCGAGGCCGTCGCCCGCGGCGAGCTGGAGCACTCGGCCTCCCCGGAACGAGCCCTGGACCTGGCGGTCGGCCCCCTGTACTGGCGGCAGGTCGTGGTGGGCGACACCGTCCCGGCCGCCTACCTGGACGGGCTCGCCCGCTCGGTGGTGGCGGGGCTGAAGACCGGCTGAGGCGGCCCGGCCCCAGGGCGGCCGGCCACGGGTGTGATCCGGCCCACACCGTGTCACACGGCGGGGGGCTGCGGTGTCCTGTGGTCGAACCCCCTGGAGCCGGAGGAGACACCGTGAGCGCGAAGAGCACCGACGTCCTCGTCATCGGCGGCGGATACGCCGGCGTCATGGCCGCCAACCGCCTGACGCTGCGCGAGGACGTCAGCGTGACGCTGGTCAACCCGCGGCCGGACTTCGTCCACCGCATCCGCCTGCACCAGCTGGTGGGCGGCACCGATCCGGCCCTCGTCGACTACCGCGAGGTGCTGGCCGGCGGGGTCCGGCTGGTGGTCGACGCCGTGACCCGGATCGACGTCGCCGGGCGGCGCGTGGAGCTGGCCGGCGGCGGTACGGCCGGCTACGACCACCTGGTCTACGCGGTCGGCAGCGGCAGCGCCGACGCCGGCGTGCCGGGAGCGGCCGAACACGCCTACCCGCTGGCCACCTTCGAGGAGGCGAGCCGGCTGCGGCCCGTCCTCGAAGCCGCGCCCGCCGACGCCCCCGTGACGGTGGTCGGCGCCGGGCCCACCGGCATCGAGACCGCCGCCGAACTCGCCGGAGAGGGGCGGGCCGTGACCCTCGTCTGCGGCGGCGTGCTCGGCCCGTACCTGCACCCCCGGGCGCGCCGCTCGGTGGCCCGGCGGCTCGCGGCCCTCGGGGTGCGCGTCCTCGACGGTCCCGGCACCCGGGTGACGGCCGTGACCGCCGGCTCCGTCCGGCTGGCGGACGGCCGCGAGCAGGCCGGCCGGATCACCGTCTGGACCGCCGGCTTCGCCGTCCCCGACCTCGCCGCCCGCAGCGGCCTGACCACCGACGCCCTGGGCCGCCTGATCACCGACGAGACCCTGACCAGCGTGGACGACGACCGTATCGTCGCCGCGGGGGACTCGGCCGCGCCCTCGGACCTGCCACTGCGCATGAGCTGCCAGGCGGCCATCCCCCTGGGCGCGCGGGCCGCGGACACGGTGCTGAGCCGGATCGGCGGCGAACGCCCCGAGAACCTCAGCCAGCTGCTAGCCGGCCAGTGCCTCAGCCTGGGGCGCCACGACGGCCTCTTCCAGTTCTCCCGCATGTCCGACGTCGCCGGACCCCTCCACATCGACGGCCGCACCGGTGCGAAGCTCAAGGAGTTCGTCTGCCAGGGCATCCTCAAGCACCTGTCCGGCGAGGCGCGCCGCCCCGGCGGGTTCAGGCTGCACCGCGTCCCGGGACGCACCCGCCAGAAGCTGCTGGCCGCCGCCCGGGCCGCCGAGACGCGGGCCTCCGCCCAGCCGGTCGCGTGAGCACGGATTCCACCAACGGGGCCCCCGGTCGCACCCCCGGCGAGATGATCTTGCCGGGAGCCGCGCGTCCGAAGACCCCCGCCGGCCGCAGAAGGAGGGACACTCCGAGATGACCACCCGCGACACGGGCACCGACACCACCGGCGTCACCGAAACCACCGACGCCACCGACCCGGCGACCGCCGTCTTCGTCGCCCACCGCAACCTGCTCTTCACCGTCGCCTACGAGATGCTCGGCTCGGCCGCCGACGCCGAGGACGTGCTCCAGGAGACCTGGATGCGGTGGGTCGGCGTCGACCTCGGCCAGGTCCGCGAGCAGCGCGCCTACCTGGTCCGCATCACCACCCGCCAGGCCCTCAACCGGCTGCGCAGCCTCCAGCGCCGCAAGGAGGCGTACGTCGGCGCCTGGCTGCCCGAGCCGCTGCTCACCTCGCCCGACGTGGCCGAGGACGTCGAGCTCGCCGAGAGCGTGTCCATGGCGATGATGCTGGTCCTCGAAACCCTCGCCCCCGTCGAACGCGCCGTCTTCGTCCTGCGCGAGGTCTTCGGCTACGACTACGAGGAGATCGCCGCCGCCGTCGACAAGACCCCCGCCGCCGTACGCCAGATCGCCCACCGCGCCCGCAAGCACGTCGACGCCCGCCGCCCCCGCCAGAGCGTCGCCCCGGACGCGGCCTCCGCCGCGCTGAAGTCCTTCCTGCGCGCCGTCGAGACCGGGGACCCGCAGACCCTCCTCGACGTGCTCGCCCCCGACGTCGTCCTGATCGGTGACGGCGGCGGCATCAAGCAGGCCGCGCTGCGCCCGATCGGCGGCGCCGGGAAGGTGGCCCGCTTCCTGCTCGGCGGCCTCGGCAAGAACAAGCTCCCGCTGACCCTCACCCCCACCGTGGTCAACGGCAGCCCGGCCCTCGTCGCCCACCTCGACGGCGAACTCGACGGGATCATGGCGACGCGGATCGAGGACGGCCGTATCACCGGCCTCTACTACGTCCGCAACCCCCACAAGCTCACCCGGGTCGCCGCCGAGACCCCGCTCACCCTGCGCTGACCCCCGCCGCTCATGGCCACAGCCCCGCCGTAAGCGGCGTCCGGTCGGCGGCCGCTGCGGAGGAGGGGGCCGCGGGCGCCGGGTGGCGGTCCTCCAGCGGGACGACGGCCGGCAGCGGGGTCCGCTGGCCCAGGAACACCCGGCGCACCACCCGTTCGGCCGCGTGGCCGTCGTCGTACGAGCAGAACCGCGCGCGGAACGCGGCCCGCAGCTGGGCCGAGCGGGAGCCCCGCCAGTGGCCGGTGCAGAAGATGTCCACCAGCTCGTCCTCGGTGCGGGCGACCGCCCCGGGCGGGCAGGTCCGCAGGTCGAAGTAGGTGCCGCGGGCGGCCTCGTACGCCTCCCAGTCATCGGCGTGGATGACGATCGGCCGGTCCAGGCAGGCGTAGTCGAACATCAGGGACGAGTAGTCGGTGACGAGGGCGTCCGAGGCCAGGCAGAGCTCCTCCACCGAGGGGTGGGCGGAGACGTCCAGCAGCCTCGGGTGCGGATCCCGCCGGTGCTCGGTGCCCGCGTACGTGAGGTGGGAGCGGGCCAGGATCGTGAAGCGCGGGCCCAGGTCGCGCAGGACCCGCTCGAAGTCGAGGTGCTCGGGCCGGCTGCGCCGGTAGTCGCGGTGGGTGGGGGCGTACAGGATCGCGGTGGTGCCGGGGGCGATGCCCAGGCGTTCGCGCAGGGCGAGGACCTCGGCCCGGGTGGCCCGGTGGAAGGGGTCGTTGCGCGGGTAGCCGTATTCGAGGGTGGTGTAGGAGGCGGGCAGGGCCCGTTCCCAGACCAGGGTGGAGTGCCGGTTCGAGGAGAGCAGGAAGTCCCACTGGTCGGCGCCGCGCAGCAGGCCCTCGAAATCCGTGGTGGGGGTGGCGGCCGGGCGGTCCCGGAGGTCGAGGCCGACCCGTTTGAGGGGGGTGCCGTGCTGGGTCTGGAGCAGGACCTGGCCGGGCCGCTTGACCAGCCCCCGGTCGAAGTTGACGTTCGAGGTGAGGTACGTGGCCCGGGCCAGGGCCGTCCAGTACGCGGCGGAGCCCGGCGCCAGCGGCCTCGTCCCGGGCGGCAGGGTCGCGGCGTGGCGGGGTTCGCAGATCCATGCCGTGCGCATGCGCGGGGCCAGCTCGCGCAGCTTGGCCTCGATGGCCGCCGGGTTGCAGGCGTAGCCGCCGTGCCAGTACGCGGAGAAGACCGCGAGCTCCGGCCGCAGGGGCAGCAGCCGCTGGATCCTGTAGTGCAGGCGCAGCACGCTCTCGCGCAGTCCCCGCCACAGCGCCGAGCCCGCCCCGGCCGTGGCCAGGGCCGCCGCGCGGGCGGCGGACGCCAGCCGGTAGGTGCGCCGGACGCCCAGCCGCATCAGGGTGTGCCGCAGCCGGTCGGTGCGGGTCGGCGACAGCGGGAGGGCGCCCGTGTCCGCGGGGCCGCCGTGGCGGCGCAACAGGGCGGAGGCCCGGGCGAAGAACTCGGCCCGGGCGGTGCGCGGGAGGCGGCGGGGGTCGGCGTACAGGGCGCACAGGTGTCCGGCCATCCGCCGGTGCAGCGCGGGCCGCCAGCGTTCCGGTTCGGGGCGGCCGGCGAGCCAGCCGAAGACCCGCTCGTACTGGTCGAGTACGTCGAGGTGGCGGCGGCCGGGGGTGGTCAGGGCCGCGCCGGTGCGCCGCTGCCGGTGGTGGACGCAGACCCGGTCGAGGACGGCCACGGACTCGGCGGCCAGCAGCGCCGGACAGCTCCAGGCGGTGCCCTCGTAGAGACCGGGCGGGAACTCCAGGCCCTCGCGCTCGACGTACTCACGGCGGTACGCCTTGTTCCACACCACCATCGGCAAGCCCAGCAGCGCCGGGCGGTCGGCGAGCCGGAAACTGGCCGGACCCTCCTCGGAGAGGGGGTGCGCGGGGCGGCCCCGGACCAGCTCGCCGGTCCACGAGACGCGGGCGTGGCCGTGGACGAGGACGTCGGGGGAGCCGGTGGCCTTGAGCCGGTCGGTGAGGGCCTGGAGGGCGCCCGGGGTGAGGGTGTCGTCGCCGTCGAGGAAGAGGAGGTAGTCGCCGGTGGCCCGGGCCAGTCCCGCGTTGCGGGCCGGGCCCGGGCCCAGGTTGTGCGGCAGGTGCACGGCGGTGACCCGGGGGTCGCGGGCCGCGTGCTCGTCGATGATCGCGCCGCAGCCGTCCGGGGAGGCGTCGTCGACCGCGATCAGCTCCAGGTCCGGGTACGACTGGGACAGGACCGATTCCAGACTCTCCTGGAGGTACGCCTGAACCTTGTACGCGGGCACGATGACGCTGAACCGGGGCACGGCACATCCAGGGGTCGGCGCGGGCATATGGCCGGGCAACGCGGCCGCGGCGTCCGGGTTACGGACCGTGCGGCATTCGGGCTACCCGGCGTCAACGCAGCACGTCAACGCCATGATCACCGGGCTTTCCGGCTACTTGACCGCCCCCGCCATCACCCCCGTGACGAACTGCCGCTGGAAGGCGAAGAAGACGACGAGCGGCACGACCATCGACAGGAAGGCGCCGGGCGCCAGGACGTCGATGTTGTTCCCGAACTGCCGCACCTGCTGCTGGAGCGCCACCGTCACCGGCGGGTGCGCCGAGTCGGCGAAGACCAGCGCCACCAGCATGTCGTTCCACACCCACAGGAACTGGAAGATGCCGAGCGAGGCGATCGCCGGACCGCCCAGCGGCAGCACCACCCGGGAGAACAGCCGCAGTTCGCCGGCCCCGTCCAGCCGCGCCGCCTCCAGCAGCTCGCGCGGGATCTCCGCGAAGAAGTTGCGCAGCAGGAACACCGCGAAGGGCAGCCCGAAGGCGGTGTGGAACAGCACCACCCCGGCCGTCGTCCCGAACAGCCCGAGGGTGCCGAACAGTTCGGAGACGGGGATCAGCGCCACCTGCACGGGTACCACCAGCAGCCCGACGACGACCAGGAACAGCCAGTCCCGGCCGGGGAACTCCAGCCAGGCGAAGGCGTATCCGGCGAGTGCGCCGAGGGTGAGGACGAGCACGGTCGCCGGAACGGCGATCGCGACCGTGCTCAGCAGGGAGCCGGTGATCGTGTTGTCGGCCAGCAGGTGCGCGTAGTTGGACGCGGTCAGCCGGGACGGCGCGGTCAGCGCCCGCCACCAGCCGCCCCGGTTCAGCTCCTCCGGGGACAGCAGGGAGGAGACCAGCAGGCCCAGGGTGGGCACCAGCCAGAACAGGGCGGCGAGGACCAGGAAGACACGCAGCAGCACCCCGCCCGCCAGGCGCCTGAGCGTGTTCAGCGGGTTCAGTGCGGTCACCGGGACGCCTCCTTCCGCATCCGGCGGATATTCAGCAGCATCACCGGCACCACCAGCACCAGCAGCAGCACCGCGATGGCGCTGCCCAGCCCCTGGTCGGCGTCCGTACCGAAAGCCGTCCGGTACAGCTGGAGCGCGAGCACGTTCGCGTCGTCCTGCACGGCGCCCGGCGCGATCACGAAGACCAGGTCGAAGACCTTCATGACGTTGATGACCAGCGTCACCAGGACCACCACCAGCACCGGCGCCAGCAGCGGCACCGTGATCCGCCGGAACACCTGCCACTCACCCGCCCCGTCCACCCGGGCCGCCTCCAGCAGCTCCCTGGGCAGGGCCGCCAGCCCCGCCCCGATCAGCACCATCGCGAACCCGGCCCACATCCACACGTACGCCCCGATCACCGCCGGGGTCACCAGGACCGGCCCCAGCCACTCCACCCCCGCGTACGGTGCCCGGAAGTTCGACGCCGGCAGCCGCAGCCGGGCCCCGTCAGCGGCGGCCGGCAGCGTGAAGGTGCCGTCCGCGCCGGCCGTGGCCGAAGCCACCACCCGCCCGTCGCGCACCGCCTCGATCCGCATCCCCGCCAGGCCCGTCTCCGCCGGGTCGACCACGTTCACCGCGCCGCCCCCGCCCCGGGTGAAGTCCTGCCAGACCGTGCCGGTGACCTTCCCCGGCACCGCCCGCGCCGACGCCGCCGTACGGGCCCCCTCGGGCAGCGCCTCCGGCGCCACCCCGACCAGCGGCAGCAGCGCCGGCACCCCGGCCCGTACGGGGGCACGCGTGAGGAACGCGCCGTCCCCGGCGGGCTCCAGCGGGGAGTCCCGGCCCGGGCGGGCCTTGGGGAACGCCGAGGAGGGGGCGAAGGTGTCGTGCACCCCGACCAGCACCGCGTTGGCGACGCCCCGGTGCGGATCGTGGTCGTACACCAGCCGGAAGATGATGCCCGCCGCCAGCATCGAGATCGCCATCGGCATGAACACCAGCAGCCGGAACGCCGTCCCCCAGCGGACCCGTTCGGTCAGCACCGCGAAGACCAGACCGAGGGCCGTCGCCACCGCCGGGGCCACCAGCACCCACACCGCCGTGTTGCGCAGGGCCGTGACGATCGCCGGATCGCGCACGACCGCCTCGTAGTTGGCGGCGCCGACGAAGGTGTCCCCGGAACGGTCGAAGAGGCTGCGGTAGAGCGAGAAGCCGATCGGCTGGACGACCAGCGCCCCCAGCAGCACCAGCGCCGGCAGCAGGAACGCCGCCGCGACCAGCCGCCGGCGCGTGGCGGCCCGGCGGCCCGGCATCCGCCGGGCCGCCCGCGTCGAGACCGTCACTGCCCCTGGGCTCCGTACGCCTTGGCCGCGTCCGCCTCCAGCCTCGCCTGGACGCCCGCCACGTCCGACGGGTTCGCCAGGAAGTCCTGGAACGCCTTCCACTCGCCCGTGCCCGGCGTCCCGCCGAACGCCGCCGGAGCCTGGTCCGACATGTCGAAGCGGAAGTCGTCACCCGCCGCGATCAGCGCCTTCGCGATGCCCCGCTGGATGTCGTTCGGGTACGCCGCGAAGTCCACCGCCTTGTTCGGGGAGACGAAACCGCCCTCCCCGGCCTGGATCCGCGCCGCGTCCGCCGACGCCAGGAACGTCAGCAGCGCCTGCGCCCCCTTCGACGGCTTCAGCGCCACCGCCACGTCACCGCCCGAGACCACCGGCGCCTTCGCCCCGACCGAGGGGAAGGGGAAGACGAGCGCGTCCTCGCCGACCTTCGCCTCCGTCTGCCCGATGTTCACCGCGACGAAGTCGCCCTCGAAGACCATCGCCGACGCCGGCCGGTCGCCCCCGGTGAAGGTCTGCGTCACCGACTTCGGGAACTCCGTCGCCAGCGCCCCGGTCGGGCCGCCCGCCAGGAAGTCCTTGCGGCCGAACAGCTCGGCCAGGGTGGTCAGCGCCTGCTTGACGCTGTCGTCCGTCCACTTGATCTGGTGCTTCGCCAGCTGGTCGTACTTCTCCGGGCCCGCCTGCGAGAGGTAGACGTTCTCGAACCAGTCCGTCAGCGTCCAGCCGTCCGCGCCCGCCACCGAGAACGCCGGGGTGCCGGAGGCCGAGAGGGTGTCCGCCGCGGCCAGCAGTTCCTTCCAGGTCTTCGGCGGCTTCACGCCCGCCGCCTCGAACGCCTTCGCGTTGTACCAGACCAGCGACTTGTTGGCCGCCTTGTAGTAGACCCCGTACTGGGTGCCGTCGACCGCCCCCAGCTGCCGCCAGCCCGGCGAGTAGTTCGCGTCCAGCTGCGCCCGGGCCTCCGGGCCCGCCGGCTGCGCCCACTTGTTGCGCACCGCCGCGACCAGCGCCCCGACCTGCGGGAGCAGCGCCACGTCCGGGGGCTGTCCGCCCGCGATCTTCGTGCCGAGGAAGGTGACGATGGGGTCCTGGGCGGGGACGAAGGTGACGCTCGCGCCCGTCCGCTTCTCGAACTCCTTCAGCACCTTGGTGAAGTTCGCCTGCTCGGGGCCCGTCCAGACCGCCGAGACCTCCAGCTTCTCGCCGGGCAGCTTCGGTAAGGCGACGGTAGGGGTCTGCCCCTGGGCGGTGGAGGGGGTGCTGCCGGCGGTGGTGCCTCCGCCGCCGCAGGCGGTGAGCGCGAGGGCGCCGGCCGCCGCCAGGGCCGCCCAGACGCGGGCCCGGGCTCTCGTACGGGCTCTCCTGCGGCTTCTGTCGTGGCTTGTCGTCCGGCCGCCGGTCGTGTCGCCGTGCGTCCGGGTTCTCTCGTGGCCCGATCCGTGCTGTTCCTGACGTCCGCGCAAGGTGTCGCCCCCCGATGCCGAGTGACCGTGGTGTGCTCCGTGCCCCCAGGTCTACGCCGCGCCGCGCACCCCCGCAATACCGCCTCGCGGGGGAGCGGCGTGGTCTCAGGGGGCCGCGGGGAACAGCACCGGTATGGCCGAGACCAGGTGGGAGGCCCGGTCGAGGGCGCTGGCCAGCAGGGCGAGGTCGGTCGGACCGTTGCCCAGCTCCCGTACCGGGCGGCGGGCGGGCGGATCGCCCATCCGCTCCCACTCCACCGGAACCACGGTCGGCCTCAGGGTCGCGGTGCGCGGGATCCGGCCCGTGATCCGGCCCGCCTGGAACGGGACGGCCCGCCCGTCGGCGTACAGCAGTCGGCCCCGGCCGGGTCCCGGCCGGTCCGGGGCGTCCAGCTCCACCCGCAGCGCCGAGCGCCGGGCCGGCTCCGTCTCGGCGGTGCGCTCCGGGCGGGCGGTGGCGGTGATCAGGTGCACCCCGAGGCGGGCGCCCTCACGGGCCACGCCCTCCAGGATCCGTACGAGGGAACCCGCGGCGGGCCGGCCCGGGCTGCCCAGGGCCGGGGCGACCAGAGCGTCGAAGTCGTCCACCAGCAGCACCAGCCGGGGCAGCGGGCTCGGGCCGGAGGCCGGGTCGGTGCGGGGAGCGGAGGGGCGCAGCCGGAGGGTGCCGGTGCGCTGCGGGTCGAGGTCGCCGCGGTGCTCGCCCGGGCCGGGGTCGCGGGGGGAGACCATGTGGCCGGACAGGCCGCGCCGCCCGTGCCATTCGTCGAAGGGGACCCCGTCCAGCAGTTCGTGGCGGCGGCCCAGCTCGGTGGCGAGGGCCTGCGCGAACTCCCGCATCCGCAGCGGGTCCGAGGCCACGAGGTGGGCCGACACGTGCGGGAGTTCCGTAGAGGGCAGCAGGCCCTCGCCGCGTTCGCCGCCCGCGCCGTCGAGGAGGAGCAGGCCCAGGTGGTCGGGGCGGGACCCGGCCGCCAGGGAGGCGGCCAGGGAGCGCAGCAGCTCCGTGCGGCCGCTGCCGGCCGGGCCCTCGATCAGCAGGTGCGGGCCCTCGTGGACCAGCTCGGCGCCGACCGGCCCGCGCCGGCCCGCCCCGAGGACCACGTCCGCCAGGCCGCCGACGGCCCGGCCCTGGTCGGCGGCGGACGCCCAGCGGGCCATCAGGGAGGCCGGGGTGGCCCGGGCCAGCCCGAGCTCGTCGAGGAGGCGGGCGGAGGCGGGCAGGCTGGCGGCCTGGCGGTGGCCGGCCCGGCCCTCCGCGGGGGGCGCGTCCGCGCGCAGCGGGGCCAGGGCGCGGGCGAACCGCTCCGCCCAGGCGGCGGAGACCCCGTCGGCCACGGCGGTGGCACCGGGCGCAACGGGGCGGCCGTCGCTGACCGCGAAGGTCCGGACGGCGGTGGCGACGTCCCCGCTGAGCAGGGCGACGGCGGCGCAGTCCCGGAAGGCGGGGGTGCCGGCGCAGGCGGTCTCGTAGGTCTGCGCCACCGGGGAGGCGGGGGTGGCGGCCGGGGCCTCGGCGAGCGCGAGGACGTGGATACCGGCGGCGGGGCCGTGGGAGGCGAGCCGGCGGGTGAGGTCGCGCAGGGGGGCGGTGCCGGGGTCGCCGTCCACGACGAGGAGGGTGCGGGGGCCGTCGTACGCGTCGGCCGCGCGGCGTACGGCGGCCGGGTCGGCGCCGGCCCAGCCGCTGCCGAGCGGGCCGTCTTCCAGCCGCCGGGTCAGCTCGCCGGTGCGGGCGGCCGCCTGGTCGCGGTCGTACGCCAGCAGCAGCCGGCAGTCCTGGCCGTGCGCGGGGCGCACGTGGGGCAGCCAGCCGAGCCAGGCCCAGTCGCGGCGGCGCTCCTGGAGGGGCCGGGCGCGGTCGGCGGACAGCAGCACGATCTCCAGCCGGGCGGGCGCGTGCAGGGCGGCGAGCTGTGCGACGACCGACCGGGCGAGCCCCGCCAGCCGGGGGCGCGGGCCGGCCAGCCCGAGCGACCCGCTCTCGCGCAGCGCGACCCGGCTGCCCGCGCCGAGCCCCACCTCCAGGAACCCGGGGTGCGCGGGCCCGCGCGACCACAGCCGCCCGGTGGGCCCGAGCGCGGCGAGCAGCAGCGCGGCGGGGTCGTCCCCGTGCGGGGGCACGACCCCCTCGGCCCCCGCCACCCCGCCGCCGTCGACGCCGGGGCCGTCCTCCCCGCGCACCCACTTCCGCGCCCAGGCCCCGATCCCGCCCAGCCGCCGCCGGGGGGCGTCGGCGGCCGGGTCGGGGCCGGGGGAGTGGTGCGCCGGGGGCGCGTAGGGGGCCTGGGCGGCGTGCGCCGCGCCGGGCGCCGGGGGTGCGCCGGGCAGGTCGGCGTGGGGCCCGCCGGGTGCGCTCTCGTGGTACGCCCCGCCGGGGGCGTGGGGTGCGCCGGGGGCGCCGGCGTGCGCCCCCGTTGCGCCGGGGTACGCCGGTGCGGCGGGGCCCGGGTGGGCTTCCCCGGCGGCATCCGGGGCCCAGGCCGCGCCGGCGTCCGGGTCACCCGCGCCCGGCCCCGTACCGCCGCCCCCGGAGGTGTCCGCGTCGGGGCCGGCCGGCCGGGGCGGGAGGGTGAGGCTGCCCTCGTGGTCCGGGGTCGTGGGGAGGCGGGGGGAGCCGCCCGAGGTCAGGCGGAGGGTGGATTCGCCGATGCGGAGCAGGGCGCCCGGCGGCAGGGGCACCGACCGGGGGCCGATCTCCGTGCCGTCCACCGTCGTGCCGTTCGTCGAGCCGAGGTCGGCCACCGCCACGCGGCCGTCCGGCATCACGGTCACCGAGCAGTGCAGCCGCGACACGTCCGGGTCGTCCAGCGGGACGTCGGCGTCCGCCGAGCGCCCGATCCGCACCGACCCGGGGTGCAGCAGGTGCACCCCGCCCGCGTCGGGGCCGGCCACCACGCGCAGCTGCGGGGCGCCGAGCCCGTCGTCGCCGAGGGCGTCCGCGTCCGGCGCCGGCACGTGCAGGGTCAGCACCGCCCCGTCCACCAGCGGCGGCTCGCCCAGCACCGTGCGCTGGAGGTCGAGCCGGCGCGGCCCCGCGTACAGCACGACGGTGCCGCCGGTGTCCGGGCCGCCGACGGTCGCGGCGAGGCCGGAGGCCACGGCGGCCAGCGGGGTCCCGGCGGGCGCGGTGACGAGTACGTCACAGCCGGCGGGCGCGGAGGCGGCCTGGTGGCCGCCGCGCGACCCGAGGACGGTCAGCCGGATCTGCATCGCCGTCAGCGGTCCCTTCTGCGCGGAGCGCAGTGCACGGTGCGGGCGCCCGGCGGGGGGAGCGGCAGGCCATGACTGCCCGGTCAACCCCCCGCCCGGCACGGACGCTTCGTCCGTTCAGGTCAGCCGGAAGGCAGGGCTCCCGTCCCGGCCGTTCCGTACGGGTGCATCCTCGCACCTGTCGCCCGCGACACGCCCGGCACCCGACCAGGAATGATCTTGATCGGCGGTGCCCGCCCGCCCGCACCGCACGGATCCGGCCACCGGCCCCTACGGGCGACGTGCCCGTTCCGGGGAAAAGCGCCCCTGGCATACGCCGTAAAACTCACCCTTCGTACATATGTGCGGCAACCAACCTCCCTCGACCCGCGTCCTCCACGGAGACACCCCCTAGAGTTGGGCCGGAAACCCACTCGGCGGAACCAGCCGGAATCACGACAGCAGAACGACAGCAGGGGAGCGCGCGACGTGCGGCCAGTCGGCAGCAAGTACCTGCTCGAGGAGCCGCTCGGGCGCGGCGCCACGGGCACCGTCTGGCGTGCCCGCCAGAGGGAGACCGCCGGCGCCGAGGCGGCCGTCGCCGGCCAGCCCGGCGAGACGGTGGCCATCAAGGTCCTCAAGGAGGAGCTGGCCCAGGACGCCGACATCGTCATGCGCTTCCTGCGCGAACGGTCCGTCCTGCTGCGCCTGACGCACCCCAACATCGTCCGCACCCGCGACCTCGTGGTCGAGGGCGACCTCCTCGCCCTCGTCATGGACCTGATCGACGGCCCCGACCTGCACAAGTACCTCCGGCAGAACGGCCCCTTCAGCCCCGTCGCCGCGGCCCTGCTGACCGCCCAGATCGCGGACGCCCTCGCCGCCAGCCACGCCGACGGCGTCGTCCACCGCGACCTCAAGCCGGCCAACGTCCTGGTCGACGAGAGCGACGGGCAGATGAAGCCGATGCTCACCGACTTCGGCATCGCCCGCCTCGCCGACTCCCCGGGTCTGACCCGCACCCACGAGTTCGTCGGCACCCCCGCCTACGTCGCCCCCGAGTCCGCCGAGGGCCGCCCGCAGACCTCCGCCGTGGACATCTACGGCGCCGGCATCCTGCTGTACGAGCTCCTCACCGGCCGCCCGCCCTTCGCCGGCGGCACCGCGCTCGAAGTGCTCCACCGCCACCTCAGCGAGGACCCGCAGCGGCCCTCGTCCGTGCCGGAGGCGCTGTGGATCGTCATCGAGCGCTGCCTGCGCAAGGAGCCCGACGAGCGCCCCAGCGCCGAGAGCCTGGCCCGCGGCCTGCGCGTGGTCGCGGCCGGCATCCGCGTGCACTCCTCGCCCGACGAGGTCGAGGCCGCGCTCGGCGTCGGCGCGCTGCTCGCCCCCGACCCCTCGCCCGCGCCGGTCCCGGCCGCCGCCCCGCAGTACCCCGGCAGCGGCGCGCCGACCCAGGTGACCCCCGTGGGGAACCAGGGTGACTACGACCCGAACGCCATGACCAGCGTGCTGCCCCCGGTCGACGGGGCGGACGCCACCACCGTGCTGCCGCCCGTCGCCGCCGGGCAGGGCGCCCCCGACCCGACCTCCGTGATGCCCCCGGTGCAGCGGCCGGACGCCCCGCACCCGTGGCAGTCGCAGATGCGGGCCGCGCGCGACCGCAACGAGCAGACGCAGATGCAGTACCTCGACCCGAGCGAGGACCCCCTGCGCCGCCGCCCGCAGCGCCAGGCCCCGCCGCCTCCGCAGCACCAGCCGCAGCAGCCGCAGTACCGCCCGGCTCCGCCGCCGCAGCAGTACCAGCAGCCCCAGCAGTACCAGCAGCCGCAGTACGCTCCGCCGCCGCAGCCTCAGCAGTACCAGCAGCCGCAGGCGTACCAGCCCCCGCCGCCCCCGCAGCAGCAGGCCCCGTACCGCCGGCCGCAGCCGCAGCCGCAGCCGCCGGTTCAGCAGCCGCCCCGGCAGCAGCCCCCGCGGGAGCCCCGTCCGCCGCGCGAGCCGCGCCGGCGCAGCGCCAACCCGGTCCGCATCCCGGGCCTGGGCTGCCTCAAGGGCTGCTTCGTCCTGATCCTGCTGCTGTTCGTCGGCGGCTGGCTGGTGTGGGAACTGACCCCGCTCCAGGAATGGGTCGGCACCGGCAAGGGCTGGTGGGACCAGGTGTGGAGCTGGGGCCGTGACGCCGTGGACTTCGTCGGCTCGATCGGCGACAAGGCGAACAGCGTGAGCTCCGGCGGCTCCTGACGCCCCGGAGGACGCCTGAGGCGTGCGAAGCCGGCGGTGACGGAGGCCGTTTTGGCCTCCCGTACCGCCGACTTCGTGGATTTGTCGACATCCAGGACGTGATTTCGCCCGCAGAAGTGAAGGTCACCGCGATCCGGAGCGCCGTGCCCCCCTTCGGCCGCGTAGCTTTGGGACGTTACGCCAGCCGCTGAGGGAGCAGTCGTGGCACGGAAGATCGGCAGCCGGTACACAGCGCACCAGATCCTGGGGCGCGGCAGCGCGGGCACGGTGTGGCTGGGCGAGGGGCCGGACGGTCCCGTCGCCGTCAAGCTGCTGCGCGAGGACCTCGCCTCCGACCAGGAGCTGGTCGGACGCTTCGTCCAGGAGCGCAGCGCGCTGCTCGGCCTGGAGCACCCGCACATCGTCACCGTCCGCGATCTGGTCGTCGACGGCAACGACCTCGCCCTCGTCATGGACCTCGTCCGCGGTACGGACCTGCGCACCCGCCTCGACCGGGAGCGGCGGCTGGCCCCCGAGGCGGCGGTGGCCATCGTCGCGGACGTCGCGGACGCGCTCGCCGCGGCGCACGCGGCGGGCGTCGTCCACCGCGACGTGAAGCCGGAGAACGTCCTGCTCGACATGCAGGGCCCCCTCGGGCCGGGCGGCGCGCACCCCGCGCTGCTGACCGACTTCGGCGTCGCCAAGCTCATCGACCACCCGCGCCGGGCCCCCGCGGCCGTCGGGGCGCGGCCCCCGGCGCCCGTGACGCGGATCATCGGGACGCCGGACTACCTGGCGCCGGAGATAGTGGAGGGCCTGCCCCCGCGGGCGGCCGTCGACATATACGCCCTGGCCACCGTCCTGTACGAGCTGCTGGCCGGCTTCACCCCCTTCGGCGGGGGCCACCCGGGCGCGGTGCTGCGCCGGCACGTCACGGAGACCGTGGTCCCGCTCCCGGGGATCCCGGAGGAGCTGTGGCAGCTCGTCGTCCAGTGCCTGGCGAAGGCGCCCGCGTCCCGGCTGCGGGCCTCGGAGCTGTCGGTCCGGCTGCGGGAGCTGCTGCCGCTGCTGGCGGGGATGCCGCCGCTGGACGTGGACGAGCCGGACGACGCGGAGGCGCCGGAGCACGAGGCCCCGGACGCCCCCGAGGAGCCGGCCGGGGCCGATCCGGTGCGCCGGCGGGGCGTGGTGCCGCTGGTCCCGGGGTCCGCGACGGACTCCAGCCGGGACACCCACACCTCCATGCGGGTCCCGTCGCCGGACGAGCTCGCGGGCGGGGCGCTGGGCACCGCCCGCGTGCCGCGCCCCGCCGGGGGACACCGGCCGGGCTCCGCCCGGCACCGGGCGGAGGCGGTGCGCAAGCGGCGGCTGGTCCTCTCGGCGTCGGCCCTGGCGCTGGCCGCGGCGGTGGGGGTGGGCAGCTGGCTCGCCGCCTCCGACGACGACCCGGCCCGCCGCCCCGCCGACCCCGCCCACTCCGCCCCGCCCCGCCCCTAGGCCGGCAGCCCCTGGACCAGGGACGGGTGCCAGCGGCGGGCCACCGCCGGGTGGGCGCGGACCCAGCCCTTGAGCTCGTTGCGCCCGTACTCGGCGTGCAGCGGGTTCGACGCGTCGTGCGCGACGCCGGGCGCGGACCGCAGGTACTCCCCGGGCACGGTCTCGATCACCGCGTCCAGCCTCGGGTTGTAGAAGAACGGCACCGAGAACCGCTCCACCGCCCCCGGCGGGCTCACCACCCGGTGGTCGGTGGCCACCAGGTACCCCTCCGTGGCGATCTCCAGCAGCTCCCCCAGGTTCACCACGAACGCCCCGGGCAGCGGCGGGATGTCCACGAAGCCGCCGTCCCGGACGACCTGGAGCCCGCCCACCCCGTCCTGGAGCAGCAGCGTCAGGAAGCCGTAGTCCTTGTGCGCGCCGACCCCCTGGTCCGTGCCCGTCGGGGCGGAGCCGGGGTAGCGGATCAGCTTCGTGTGCAGGTGGGGCCGGTCCGCGAAGGCCGCGTCGAAGAAGTCCGGCGGCGCCCCGATCGCCGCCAGCAGCTCCCGCAGCAGCCGGTGCGCCACCCCGGCCAGCCGCTCCTGCCACCCCAGCACCGCTTCCCGCAGCTCCGGCAGGGCTTGCGGCCACTGGTTCGGGCCCTCCAGCCACAGGTACGCCGGGTCGTCCGGGCCCACCCGGAGCGCCGGCCGCTCGGCGCCCACGTCCAGCTGGTCCCGCCAGTCGGTGGCCCCGCCGGTCAGCTCGTGCCCGATCCGGGTGTAGCCGCGGAAGTGCGGGGAGTTCAGGTTGCTCACGGCCAGCCGGTCGGCCTCCGGGAGCGCGAAGAAGGCGCGGGTCAGCTCCAGGATGCGGGCGGTCTCGGCCTCCGTTATCCCGTGTCCGGTCAGGTACAGGAACCCGGTGTCGCGGGCGGCGGCGTGCAGCTGCTTGAGGAACTCGTCCCGCTCCCCGGGGTCGTCGGCCCGGGAGAGGTCGATCACCGCGAGGGAGGGCGAGGAGGACGAGGAGGGCGAAGAAGGAGAGGAAGGAGAGGAGGGGTGCGCGGACGGCATGACGGCTCCGTTTCGGATGTCACGGGGTCCTGTGCCCCAGCGGTGGCGGGGCGGCGGGCAGCGTGGAACGGGCCGGCCGGCAGGGATGGCGCCGGACGGACGTGACCGCGTACAGGACCGAAGTCGGATCGGGATTGATCAGGCTTGTGCGAGGTCCGGCGGCAGACAGCTCGTGGTGGTCACACGCATGTGGTCCACATGGCGGCGCTTCACGAGGAGAACGGTCATACGGTGAGCGTACGCCCGTTCGCACCCTCCTCCGAAGGCGCGGATCCGGCCTGGCCGGAGATGGCCGTCCGAGGACCGGCTACGCTGGACCCGTGGCAGTCGTCGATGTTTCCGAAGAGCTGAAGTCCCTCTCCTCGACCATGGGGTCGATCGAGGCCGTCCTGGACCTCGACAAGCTGAGGGCAGAAATCGCCGTGCTCGAGGAGCAGGCCGCCGCGCCGTCCCTGTGGGACGACCCGGAAGCCGCCCAGAAGATCACGAGCAAGCTTTCGCACCTCCAGGCCGAGGTCCGCAAGACCGAGACGCTGCGCGGCCGCATCGACGACCTCGCGGTGCTCTTCGAGCTCGCGCAGGAGATGGAGGACGCGGACACCCTCGCCGAGGCGGAAGCCGAGCTGGTGTCCGTCCGCAAGGCGCTGGACGAGATGGAGGTCCGGACCCTGCTCTCCGGCGAGTACGCCGAGCGCGAGGCCCTGGTCAACATCCGCGCCGAGGCCGGCGGCGTCGACGCCTCCGACTTCGCCGAGCGCCTCCAGCGCATGTACCTGCGCTGGGCCGAGCGCCACGGCTACCCGACGGAGATCTACGAGACCTCCTACGCGGAAGAGGCCGGCATCAAGTCGACCACCTTCGTGGTCAAGGCGCCGTACGCCTACGGCACCCTCTCCGTCGAGCAGGGCACCCACCGCCTGGTGCGCATCTCGCCCTTCGACAACCAGGGCCGCCGCCAGACCTCCTTCGCGGGCGTCGAGGTCCTGCCGGTCGTCGAGACCAGCGACCACGTCGAGATCGACGAGTCCGAGCTGCGCGTGGACGTGTACCGCGCCTCCGGCCCCGGCGGCCAGGGCGTCAACACCACCGACTCGGCCGTGCGCATCACGCACCTGCCGACCGGCATCGTCGTCTCCTGCCAGAACGAGCGCTCCCAGATCCAGAACAAGGCCAGCGCGATGAACGTGCTCCAGGCCAAGCTGCTGGAGCGGCGCCGCCAGGAGGAGAAGGACAAGATGGACGCCCTCAAGGACGGCGGAAGCTCCTGGGGCAACCAGATGCGCTCCTACGTCCTGCACCCGTACCAGATGGTCAAGGACCTGCGCACCGAGTTCGAGGTCGGCAACCCGCAGGCCGTCCTCGACGGTGAGATCGACGGCTTCCTGGAGGCCGGTATCCGCTGGCGCAAGCAGCAGGAGCAGCAGACCGCGTAAGCGGTGAGCGGCACGCACGCCCGCACGCACAGGAAAGGCCCGGACACCGACGGTGTCCGGGCCTTCCTCTTGGCCTGTGATCGGGGCGCGGCGCGGACTACGCGGTCCGGGCCACCAGTGCGAGCGCGGCCACCAGCACCACCATGAGCGCGATGAGCGCCATCGGATTCAGCCCTGCGAAGGGGCCCTCCTGCTGGAGGCGCTCCCGGTTCGCCCGGCACACCGGGCAGCGGCCCTGGCTGACGGGCGCGGCGCAGTTCGCGCACACGAGCCGGTCATATGTCATGCGCTCCTCCTCTCGTCCCCTCATGACGCTTAACGGCAAGGGGACCGAGTCCGTTCCCCCTACCACTGTGCCAGCTCCGCCGGCATTCGGCGCGTCCCGTCCGGACAAGAGCGGTCCGGCTCCCCCAGGAGCCGGGGATAAAACGGGCAACTCCGGATGCCGGGTCCCTACCTCGCGCCCGTTCGCGTATGGTCACGCACACCTACTCCCGGCGACCGTGGTGCACCCGTGATCCGATTCGACAACGTCTCCAAGTCCTACCCGAAGCAGTCCCGGCCCGCACTCAGAGATGTCTCCCTCGACATCGCCAAGGGCGAGTTCGTCTTCCTGGTCGGCTCCTCCGGCTCCGGCAAGTCCACCTTCCTGCGGCTGGTCCTGCGCGAGGAACGGGCGAGCCACGGGCAGGTGCACGTGCTGGGCAAGGACCTCGCGAAGCTCTCCAACTGGAAGGTCCCGCACATGCGGCGCCAGCTGGGGACCGTCTTCCAGGACTTCCGGCTGCTGCCCAACAAGACGGTGGCCGAGAACGTCGCCTTCGCCCAGGAGGTCATCGGCAAACCCCGCGGCGAGATCCGCAAGGCCGTCCCGCAGGTCCTGGAGCTGGTCGGCCTCGGCGGCAAGGAGGGCCGGATGCCGGGCGAACTGTCCGGCGGTGAGCAGCAGCGCGTGGCCATCGCCCGCGCCTTCGTCAACCGTCCCGCCCTGCTGATCGCCGACGAGCCGACGGGCAACCTCGACCCGCAGACCTCCGTCGGGATCATGAAGCTGCTGGACCGGATCAACCGGACCGGTACCACCGTCATCATGGCCACGCACGACCAGCAGATCGTGGACCAGATGCGCAAGCGCGTCATCGAACTCGAACAGGGCCGACTCGTGCGCGACCAGTCGCGCGGCGTCTACGGCTACCAGCACTGAAAGGGCTCTGAAGACGCCATGCGCGCCCAGTTCGTCATGTCGGAGATCGGCGTCGGCCTCCGCCGCAATCTCACCATGACCTTCGCGGTCATCATCTCCGTGGCCCTGTCGCTGGCCCTCTTCGGGGGCTCCCTGCTCATGCGGGACCAGGTCAGCGCCATGAAGGGGTACTGGTACGACAAGGTCAACGTCACCGTCTACCTCTGCACCAAGAACGACGCCCTCGACGCGGCCGCCGGCAGCGCCCCGGCGGCGGCGGGGGCGGCCGCCGCCCCCGCCGCGCCCGCCGCCGGCAACGGCAAGCCCTGCTCCAAGGGGGCCGTCACCCCCGAGCAGAAGCAGGGCATCGAGCGCGAGCTCAAGAAGATGGACCTCGTCCAGACCGTCATGTACGAGTCCTCGGACGAGGCGTACAAGCACTACAAGGAGCGCTTCGGGCACACCGCCCTTGCCTCCGTCGTCACCCCCGACCAGATGCCCGACTCCTTCCGCGTCAAGCTGAAGAACCCGGAGAAGTACGAGGTCATCACCTCCGCCTTCGCCGGCCGTGACGGGGTGCAGTCGGTGGCCGACCAGTCCACCGAGCTCGACAACCTCTTCGCCCTGCTGGGCACCCTCAACTGGGCCGCCCTCGGCATCATGATGATCATGCTGATCGTGGCGCTGCTGCTGATCGTCAACACGGTGCGCGTCTCGGCGTTCAGCCGTCGGCGGGAGACCGGCATCATGCGGCTGGTCGGTGCCTCCGGCTTCTACATCCAGGTGCCGTTCATCATGGAGGCGGCCGTCGCCGGCCTCATCGGCGCCGGCTTCGCCTGCGGCATGCTCGGCGCCGGCCAGTACTTCGTGATCGACCACGGCATCGGGCTGCGCGACAAGCTCCAGCTGATCAACTTCATCGGCTGGGACGCGGTCCTCGGCAAGCTCCCGCTGGTCCTGGTCATCGGCCTGCTGATGCCCTCCCTGGCGGCGTTCGTCGCGCTGCGCAAGTACCTGAAGGTATGACGAGCGCCTCCTGCCGTACGCGGTCAACGCCGCCTGCGGCAGCGGGCCTTGTCCTAGACTCGGAACCATGCCGGGTATGCCCGCTCTCTGTCTCCGGCCCCGCGACCTGCGTCGCGGGGCCTTCCTGACGCTGCTGTTCGCCCTGTCCGTGAGCACCGCGGCCGTCACCGGCTGGGGGTGCGTGGAGGCGGACGGCGCCGCCCCCGCCGCCCTAGCGGAAGCGGGGCCGCCCCCCGCCGCCACCGCCGACCGGGAGGCCGTCGCCCGCGCCGCCGCCGAAGCCGTCGCCGAGGGGAAGTCCGGCAAGAAGGCCGCCCAGGAGGTGGTCAGCCGCAGCGGCGACCGCTGGGGCACCGTCTACGACCGGGGCGAGTACGCCGCCTTCGCCGAGGACCTCGACGGCCGCTGGACCGGAGTCGGCCTGTGGACCCGCCGCCGCCCCGACGGCCGGATCGAGGTCGACCGCGTCCAGCCCGACAGCCCCGCCGCCCGGGCCGGGCTGCGCGCCGGGGACCGGCTGCTGAGCGTCGACGGCCGCGCGGTCAGCGGCCTGCCCGTCGCCGACGTGGTCGCCCTGCTGCGCGGCGAGGCCGGAACCCCGGTCGTCCTCGGCCTCAGCCGGGAGGGGGCCGCCCTCACCGAGACCGTCCGCCGCGCGCAGCTGCGCGCCGACCCGGTGACCGTACGCCGCCTCGCGGACGGCACCACCGTGATCAAGGTGGCCTCCTTCACCCGGGGTTCGGGGGAGCGCGTCAGGGAAGCCGTACGGCAGGCCTTGCCCGGCGCCGGGGTCATGCTGGACCTGCGCGGCAACCCGGGCGGACTGGTCACCGAGGCGGTCACGGCGGCCTCCGCCTTCCTGGACGGGGGCCTCGTGGCGACGTACGACGTCCACGGCTCCGAGCGCGCCCTGTACGCCGCCCCCGGCGGGGACACCGGCCGCCCCCTGGTGGCCCTGGTGGACGGCGGCACGATGAGCGCGGCCGAACTGCTCACCGGCGCCCTCCAGGACCGCGGCCGGGCGGTGACGGTCGGCACCCGCACCTTCGGCAAGGGCTCCGTGCAGATGCCGACCCCGCTCCCGGGCGGCGCGGTGGCGGAGCTGACGGTGGGCACGTACCGCACGCCGGCGGGCCGCAGCATCGACGGCGGGGGCATCACCCCGGACCTGGCCGGCGGCGACGCGGCCGAGGAGCGGGCCCGGACGGTATTGGGTGGCCTCGGGGTGGGGTCGTAGTGCGAAAATGACCGCACTATGGCTAAGGAAAAAGGGCGCAAGCTGATCGCCCAGAACAAGAAGGCGCGGCACGACTACGCGATCATCGACACCTACGAGTGCGGCATCGTGCTCACCGGTACCGAGGTCAAGTCGCTGCGCCAGGGCCGGGCCTCGCTGGTGGACGGCTTCGTGTCGGTGGAGAGCCGCGAGGTGTGGATGTACAACGTCCACGTGCCGGAGTACAGCCAGGGCACCTGGACCAACCACAGCGCCCGCCGCAAGCGCAAGCTCCTCATGCACCGCGAGGAGATCGACAAGCTCCAGCGCAAGGCGGACGAGTCGGGCCACACCATCGTGCCGCTGACCCTGTACTTCAAGGACGGCCGGGCGAAGGTCGAGATCGCGCTGGCGAAGGGCAAGAAGGAGTACGACAAGCGCCAGACCCTCCGCGAGAAGCAGGACACCCGCGAGACCCAGCGCACGATCTCGGCGATCCGCCGCAAGCAGCGGGGCACGGTGTAATCACCTGGCACGCGGAGGTCCACTTCGCGTACCATGGGTGTCAGCACCACCCCAGCGGGTGGGCGCTGTTTGAGCAGTACCTAACTGAACAGTGAACATGGGGATGATCGGTTTCGACAGCGGATGTCGATGCAGGGGAAGCGAGCCGAGGAAGCGGCAATGATCTCGCTAACCATATGTCGCAAAAAATAATCGCCAACTCCAAGAGCGATAACTCCCGCTTCACCCTCGCTGCCTAATAACAGTGAGCTGAAGCCTCTGTGAGGAGCGTCAGCCCGGAAGTGGTCCCGGTCCGGATCCTGGCGTCAACAAGGGATCTAAACCTCTAGCCCCGGTCACGGGGGTTGGAGGGAAACCAAACAGTGACTGAGCCCGTCGGAGACTTGTCCGTGTGATCTCCGGGGCCGAGAAAAGCGCAGCGGACTGCGCTCGGAGAAGCCCTGTTTCTGCACCGTTGGACGCGGGTTCGATTCCCGCCATCTCCACTCATCCCATGTGGGCGAAGGCCCCGCACACCACGTGTGCGGGGCCTTCGGCTTTGCGGAAGGGTGTCATCCGTCGGTCAGCCGCTGGACGGCCTTGAGGGCCTGACCGGCTCCGTCCTCGGCCGCCAGATGGTGCGCCGCCTGCGCCGCGGCCCGGCGGTACGCCTGCCGCTCCACCACGTGGCGCAGTGAGCCGGCGAGCCGTTCGGCGCTGAGGGACCGGAAGGGGATCGGGTCCGTGGCGGCGCCGATGGCGGCGAGCCGCCGCGCCCAGAACGGCTGGTCGGCGGTCACCGGGACGGTGACCGCGGGCACTCCCGCGCGCAACGCGGCGGCCGAGGTGCCGGCCCCGCCGTGGTGCACCACCGCCGCCAGGCGGGGAAACAGCACGGCGTGCGGTACGTCCCCGACGGTGAGCACGTCGTCCCCGTCGGCGGCGAGCCCGGCACTGCCGGCCTGGAGGATGCCGCGCAGCCCGGCGCGGCGCAGGGCCCCCACAGCGATCTCGCTCAGCCGTTCCCCCTCGCCGGACGCCATGCTCCCGAAGCCGATGAGGACGGGCGGGGGGCCGGCGCGCAGGAAGTCCTCCAGATCGGCGGGCAGCCCTTCGGCCGGATCGTGAGGGGGCCACCAGTTGCCCACGACCTCCAGGCCGGGGCGCCAGTCGGAGGGGCGGGGCACCAGGGCCGAGCTGAAGCCGTACAGGATGGGCCAACGCGCCTGTTCCTGTCGTCGGCGCATCGCGTAAGGCGAGGCCGGGGGCAGCTGGAGGCGCCGGCGCAGCTTCGCGACGGCCTGTTCGTAGAGGCGGTCGGCCATCCGCAGGGCGAAGCGTCCGGTCGCCCGGTTGGCGAGACGGCCCAGGGAGCGCGAGCCCGTGACGGCGGGCGGGAAGTCGCCGGTCGGTGCGGTGGGCTGGAGGTACACGCCGAGGCTCGGTGTGCCGGTGGCCTCGGTGAGGTGCCAGCCGAGCGGAGCCGTGGTGGCCGTCAGCAGGAGCAGGTCCGTGCCGTCGTCCATCACATCGGCGAAGCCCTGGCCGAGTTCGGTGACGAACCCGGCGGCGGCGCGCATGAGTTCCCGTTTGCCGGTGACGCCGCCACGCACCCGTGCGTCGGCGGGGAGCCTGCGGAATTCCAGCCCCGCCTCGCGTACGAGGGGGGCGAAGGTGTCCGTGGTGGCGAAGGCGACGTCGTATCCCGCCCGGCGCAGTCCGGCGCCCAGACCCGCGTAGGGCGCGACGTCCCCGCGCGATCCGGCCGTGGCGATCAGGATCCTCATCGGTCCTCCTTGCTGTCGGTGCGGCCGCCCGCGTGGCGGGCCGCGTTGGCGTGGACCGCCTTGCGTGTATAGGCGGCCAGGCCCGGGCGCTGCTGCGACGGCGGTATGACCAGGGCGAACGCGCGGGGGTCGGCGACGAAGTCGTCAGCGATGCGCCGGTGCATGTCGGGAGGGCAGGAGGTGAACCAGCGTGAGACGTGCAGGCGGTGCTCCTCGGCGAGGTCCATGGCCCGCTCGCCGTCGCTGGGCTCCCCCTCGTCGAAGGCCGCGAGCAGCTCCGCGCGCCAGGCGGCGGCCTCGCCCATCAGCCGGCGCCAGTCCTCTTTGGTGTGAGCGGCCGCGCGCGCCATCGCCTCGCGCTGTCCCTCGGAGTGCGCCCACTTCAGTTCCGCCTCGGTGGCGTAGCTCAGGTCGAAGGTGATCTCACCGAAGACCTCGAAGCGTTCCTGGGGCGTCAGGGGCACCCCGGTCTTCTGGACCTCGATCGCCCGCTGCGCCACCTCGGCCAGCCGCTGCAGCCTGGCGATCTCCTCGCTCAGCTGCCGCTGCCGGTCCCGGAGCCGCTCCAAGGCGTTCACCTGCGGATCCTCGAAGAGCGCGGCGATCTCGTCGAGGGGGAAGCCGAGCTCACGGAAGAAGAGGATCTGCTGGAGACGGACCAGGTCGGCCTCACCGTAGAGCCGGTATCCGGCGTGGCTGCGGTCACTGGGCGAGAGCAGCCCCGCCTTGTCGTAGTGATGGAGCGTCCGCACCGTCACCCCGGCGAACGCCGCGACCTGCCCCACGGAGTAGCTCATCCACCTGCCCTTTCGTCGGGACACAGCTTCGGGCCTGACGTAAGGGGAGGGTCAACTCGCCCTCGCTTAGGGTGGTGTGATGTTCGAAGGAAACCTGGTGAGACTGAGGGCGCTGCGCGCCGAGGACGCCGAGCACCACCTGCGGTGGCGCAACGACCCCGAGGTGGTGCGCCTGGCCGCGGCCGGTGATCCCTGCTTCGGCCCGGTCACGGCGGAGGCGATCGGGCTCGGGTTCGAGCGGATGCTGCGGCTGGTGCCGAGGGAGTCGGCCGTGTTCACCGTCGAGGACCTGGCGAGCGGGGCGGTCATCGGCATGGCCGACTACCGCGACCTCGACCCCTACCTTGGCGTGGCCACCCTGGGCGTGACCATCGGCGAGCGGGAGTACTGGGGCCGCGGCCACGGCAGCGAGGCCACCCGGCTGCTGGTGGACCACCTGTTCGGCGCGTACGGGCTGCACCGGCTGGAGCTGGACACCTGGAGCGGCAACGAGCGCGCCGTACGGGCCTTCTCCAGGCTCGGCTTCCAGGAGGAGGGCCGCCGCAGGGAGGCCGCCCTGGTGGCGGGCCGGCGCTACGACCGCGTGCTGTTCGGCCTGCTGCGCGAGGAGTGGGCGAAGCCGCGTCCCGTGTGAGGGGGGAGCACGGGCGAAGGCCCCGCGGCCGGCTGGGCCGCGGGGCCTTCGTCGTGGTGGATCAGGAGCAGTACGGGACCTTGTTGAGGTTCAGCGCGTAGCGGGCGGGGATCCAGCCGCGGCCGTCGGCGAGCTTGTACCAGATCGCGTTGTCGTCGACCTGCTCGCCGTTGACCTTGCACTGGAGCGCCACGACCGTGTTGGGCGCCAGCTTGCCGGTGCTGGTGTAGCCCGTGCCGGGGCCGGAGCGGATGCCGAGGCCGTGGCCGTGGCGGGAGGTGACGACACGGGCCTTCGGGCCGCCCTTGTCGTGGTCGCCCTTGCCGTGGTGGTCCTTGCCCCCGTGGTCCTTGCCGCCGTGGTGGCTGCCGCACTTGCAGTCGCCGGGCTTGCCCTGGTCGCCCTTGTCGCCCTTCGGGCCGCGCGGTCCCTGGGGGCCCTGCGGGCCGGCCGGGCCGCGGTCGCCCTGCGTACCCTGGCCGCCCTGCGGGCCGCGCGGCCCGCGCGGGCCTTCGGGGCCCTGGGGGCCGGCCGGGCCGCGGTCGCCGGTGTCGCCCTTGTCGCCCTTCGGGCCCTGCGGGCCGCCGGACGGGCCGGTGTCGCCCTTCGGGCCGCGCTCGCCCTGCGGACCGCGCGGGCCTTCCGGGCCCCGCGGGCCGGCGGGGCCGGTGTCGCCCTTGGGGCCCTGGTCGCCCTGGTCGCCGTGCGGGCCCTCGGGACCCTGGGGGCCGGCCGGGCCGCGGTCGCCCTGGGGGCCCTGCGGGCCGGTGTCGCCGGGGCGGCCCTGGGGGCCCCGGTCGCCGGTGTCACCGCGGTCGCCCTTCGGGCCCCGGTCGCCGGTGTCGCCCTTGTCGCCCTTGTCACCCTTCGGGCCCTGCGGCCCGCCCGACGGACCCGCGGGGCCCTGCGGGCCGGTGTCGCCGCGGTCGCCCTTCGGGCCGCGCTCGCCCGTGTCACCGCGGTCGCCCTTGGGACCCCGGTCGCCGGTGTCGCCCTTGTCCCCCTTGTCACCCTTGGGTCCCTGGGGGCCGGGCCTGCCGTGGTGGCCCGGCCTGCCCTCGTGGCCGTCGTGGCCGTCGTGTCCGGGCGGGCCGTCGTCGCCCTTCGGGCCCCGTACCGGGGTGGCGACGGCGAACAGCGCGGGCGCCTCCCGGCCGTCGGACCATTCGCCGCCGTCCAGCGTCGTCCCCTCCGGGGCGTTCGCGTCCACCCGGAGGGAAACCGCCAGCCTCGTCTGCGTGTTCGCCGGGAAGGCGAAACCGGCGCGGGTGCCGGCGTTGCAGGTCAGCAGGCGCGCGTCCTGGGAGCGGCTGCACGAGCCGCCCGCCCGCTGGCCGTTCCAGTAGAACCGGGCCTCCGGGAAGGTGGTCCGCTCCGGGGCGGTGATGCGGAAGGTGCCGCTGTGCGCCGGGTCCGCCCCGTTGAGGGCCGAGATGACGACGCGGCCCGTCTTCCCGGGAGCGATGGACGGGACGTAGGGCTGGGAGAAGCGCAGATGCGAGGAGTCCGCCAGGGCGGGTGCGGCCGGAATCAGGCAGGACGCGGTGACGGCCGCCACGATCAGGGCCGAGGAGACGGAGCGCGAAGCAGACAAGGGGAGTTCCTCCGCGAAGGGAAGGGTTTGGGGGAAAGCCTCCCTAGTTATGGCGGATTGCGGCCTGGAAGGGTGCGACCCCCGTACGTGTCGTCACCCGGCAACCGGATGAAATCCCGATCAACGGCCCGGTCGTGAAGTCGCGGATCCTATAAGCAGTGCGGTCAGTGCGGCGGCCGCCGGCAGGGCGTACGCCGTTCCCGTCCCCAGGCGGTCGACGGCCAGGCCCGCGGTGGCGGAGCCGGCCGCGATACCGGCCAGGATCGCGGTGACGGACAGCGTCATCCCCTCGTTGAGACGGCCCTCGGGGATGCGGGACTGGACCAGGCCCATCGCGGTGACCATCACCGGCGCCGTGGACATCCCGGCCAGCAGCAGGGCCAGGGCCAGCGGTACGAGGGACCCGGTGGCGGCCGCCGCCCAGGGCAGGGCCATCGCCCCGGCCAGCGCCGCCAGGCAGGTCCGCAGACTCCTCGCACGCCCAGCCCCGTACAGCAGCCCGGCCACGCAGGAGCCCGCCGCCTGGAGCGCGAGGACCGGGCCGGAGGCGGCGCCCAGCCCCAGGGCGGAGAGGTGGGCGACGGAGGTGACCTCCATCGAGCCGAAGACCAGGCCGGTGGCCGTGAACAGCCCGAGGAGCGGCAGCAGGGCGCGCAGCGGCGACCGGCCCCCTCCGGCCTTCGGCGCCCCGCCGGGCGGCGGTTCGGTGGCCCGGTGGGCGGTGAAGACCAGCATGCCGGTCAGCAGCAGCGCCGCCCCGGTGAGGGTGCCGGCCTCCGGGAAGAGGGCCGTGCACAGGAGGGCGGCCAGGACCGGGCCGAGCATGAAACACAGCTCGTCGGCGGCCTGCTCGAAGGACATCGCGGTGTGGTGCGCGGGCCGGGGCAGCAGATGCGTCCAGCGCGCCCGGGACATCCCGCCGATGTTGGGCGTGGTGGCGGTGGCCGCGTAGGAGGCGAACAGGGTCCAGGAAGGAGCCTGCGTACGGACGCACAGCACGAGGCAGAGCGAGCCGAGGACCGCGATCACCGTGGCCGGTACGGCGATACGGGCCTGCCCGTAGCGGTCGACGAGGCGGGCCGTCCAGGGCCCGACGAGGGCGGTGGCGGCCATCCCGGTGGCGGTGACCGCCCCGGCGAGGGCGTACGAGCCGCGCTGCCCGGCGATCATCATGACCGCGCTGATCCCGAACATGCCCATGGGGAGGCGGGCCAGCAGGTTCCCGGCGGTGAACCCGCGCGCCCCGGGGACGGCGAACAGCCGGGCGTACGGACCGAGGGCCCGGGCGGCGGCGGAACGCCGGGCGGGGGCCGCCGCTTCGGTCCGGGGGCGGTGCCGGGCGGGGGCGGGGGCGTCGGTGGGGGGCGGGGAGGCCAGGACCAGGGTGGTGCCCGTCACGGCCATGAGCGGGGTGTCATGCGGCATGCCCCGAGCCTGCGGCCCGGCCCCGGCGGCGGTCCAACACCTGTTCCGGGGCCATTCACGCCGTCCCGTTGTTAATCTTTCCGGGTGACCTCCCCCGACGTGGACCCCCGGCTGCTGCGCGGCTTCCTCGCCGTCGCCGAGGAACTGCACTTCACCCGCGCCGCCGCCCGGCTCTACGTGGCCCAGCAGGCCCTCAGCCGCGACGTCCGGCGCCTCGAACAGGTCCTCGGCGCGACCCTGTTCACCCGTACCACCCGGGCCGTCGAGCTCACCGCCGACGGCCACCGCCTGCTGCCCCACGCCCGCGAGGTGCTCCGCGCCCACGGGGAACTCGCCGCCGCCTTCGCCGGACCGCCCCCCGCCCTCCTCGTCGACCTCAACACCGACGGCCCCACCACCGGCCGCCGCGTCCTGGAACGGGCCCGCGAACTCGCCCCCCGCCACGAGATGATGGCCCGCTTCGAGAGCGGGCTCACCCACGCCGCCGCCGAGATCGCCGCCGGACGGCTCGACGTCTCCTTCGGCTACGCCGCCGGCCTCGACCCCGCCCTGCGGGCCCACCTCGCGCACCGGCCCGTCCGCTACGAACCCCTCGCCGTCCTCCTGCCCGCCGAACACCCCCTGGCCGCGCTGGAATCCGTCCCCCTCGCCGCGCTCGCCGGGGAGACCGTCTACGCGGGCGCCGGGAACCCGCGCACCCTGGAGTGGACCGGGCTGGCCCGTGAGCTGTTCGCCGGTCGGGGCATCGCGCTGGCGCCGCCCGCGCCGGTGGCGATCGGCAAGGAGGAGTTCGGGCGGGTGATGGCCAAGACCCGCAACCCGGTCCTGGTCACCTCCGTCTTCCTCGACATGCCCGGCTGCGTCAAACGGCCCCTCGTGGACCCCGTACCGCTCTCCCCGCTGTCCATGGTCTGGCGCGCGGGCCTGCGCCACCCCGGCCTCGACGCCCTCGACCGCGCCGTCACCGAACTCCAGGACGCCCACCGCTGGCTGGAGCTACCCCCGGACAGCTGGCTCCCGGCAGCGCTCACATCCGGCGCGCACGGCGGGTGAGAGCAAGGTTTCCCTCCGGTCATCCGGCGGGGACCGGGGCCGAAACGCGCCGTTCCTAGCGTCGTCACCACGGACGCGACAGCTGTGGAGGCGAGTGATGACCGGTACGAGGACGACGACCGCACCGAGGAGCGCACCGCAGGAAGACGGCGGCCGCGGCAGGCGCCGCGGGGGCCGCTGGATCGAGCACTGGGACCCCGAGGACGAGACCTTCTGGCGGCGGACCGGCGAGCGCACCGCCCGCCGCAACCTCCTCTACTCCGTCTTCTCCGAGCACATCGGCTTCTCCATCTGGTCCCTGTGGTCCGTGATGGTGCTCTTCATGGGCCCCGCCTACGGGATCGACCCGGCCGGCAAGTTCTTCCTGATCGCCGCCGCCACCGCCGTCGGCGCCCTCGTCCGCATCCCGTACACCTTCGCCGTCGCCCGCTTCGGCGGCCGCAACTGGACCGTCGTCAGCGCCCTCCTCCTGCTCGCACCGGCCACGGCCGCCCTGATCGTCATGGAACCCGGCACCCCGTACGGGACCTTCCTGGCCGTCGCCGCGCTGACCGGGGTGGGCGGCGGCAACTTCGCCTCCTCCATGACCAACATCAACGCCTTCTTCCCGCTGCGGAAGAAGGGCTGGGCCCTCGGCCTCAACGCCGGCGGCGGCAACATCGGCGTCCCCGTCGTCCAGCTCGCCGCGCTGCTCGTCATCGCCACCGCCGGCGCCGGGCACCCCCGGCTGCTGCTCGCCGCCTACCTCCCGCTGATCGTGGCCGCCGCCGCGCTGGCCCTCCTCCGCATGGACAACCTGGCCCCCGTGCGGGGCGACGCGGGCGCGGTACGGGAAGCCGTGCGCCAGCCGCACACCTGGATCATGGCCCTGCTGTACGTCGGCTGCTTCGGCTCCTTCATCGGCTACAGCTTCGCCTTCGGCCTCGTCCTGCAGACCCAGTTCGGCCGCACCCCGCTCCAGGCGGCCTCCCTCACCTTCGTCGGACCGCTGCTGGGCTCGCTCGTGCGGCCCGTCGGCGGGGCGCTCGCCGACCGGTACGGCGGGGCGCGCGTCACCCTGGGGGCCTTCGTGGCGATGGCCGGGGCGACCGGGCTGGTCGTGCTGGCCTCCGTACGGGAGTCCCTGCCGGTGTTCCTGGCCGGGTTCACCGCGCTGTTCGCGCTCAGCGGGCTCGGCAACGGCTCCACGTACAAGATGATCCCCGGCATCTTCCAGGCCCAGGCCCTCGCCCGGGGGCTGGAGGGCGAGGCGGCCGCGGCCCACGGGCGGCGCCTGTCGGGGGCTGCCATGGGCCTGATCGGCGCGGTGGGCGCCCTCGGCGGCCTCGGCATCAACCTGGCCTTCCGCGCGGCGTTCTCCGCCTCGGGGACGGGCACCGCCGCCTTCGTCGCCTTCCTCGGCTTCTACGCCGTGTGCTGCGCCGTCACCTGGGCCGTATACCTCCGCCGTCCCGTGGGCGCGGCTGCGGGACCGCAGGCGGCGGGGAGCGGGGCCAAGGCGCAGCTCACCTCGGTGTGAGGGAGGGGGCGGGGGCCGGCGGGGCCGGGCGGGGGCCGGTCAGCCGGTTAACGGCACGGAAATACGGCGGAACCGAGCCTGACACGCCGGGTTGACAGGCTCGGACACCCCCCTGCCGAAGCCGGCACCGGCAGGCTGCGGGTACCGGTACGGGTACGGGCGCCGGCAGGGGCGCCGGCAGCAGGAACAGACGCACTGGCAAGGCAGGTAGGTCATCACGATGCCGATGGACGACGCTACGCACGGCCCCCTCGCGGGATTCACCGTCGGAGTCACCGCCGCGCGGCGCGCGGACGAGCTGATCGCCCTCCTGCGCCGGCGCGGCGCGGCGGTCGTCCACGCCCCCGCGCTGCGCATCGTGCCGCTCGCCGACGACGGCGAGCTGCTGGCCGCCACCTGGGAACTCCTGGACAACCCGCCGGACGCCGTCGTCGCCACCACCGCCATCGGCTTCCGCGGCTGGATCGAGGCCGCCGACGGCTGGGGCATCGGCGAACGGCTCCTGGAGCGGCTGCGCGCCACCGAACTGCTGGCCCGCGGCCCCAAGGTCAAGGGCGCCGTACGGGCCGCCGGGCTGGTGGAGGCGTGGTCCCCACGGTCCGAGTCCCTCGCCGAGGTCCTGGACCGGCTGCTGGCCGGCCCCGTCGCCGGGCGGCGCATCGCGCTCCAGCTGCACGGGGAGCCGCTGCCCGGGTTCGTCGAGGCGCTGCGCGACGGCGGGGCCGAGGTGGTGCCCGTACCGGTGTACCGGTGGATGCCGCCGGAGGACCTCGCACCGCTGGACCGGCTGCTGGACGCGGTGGCCGTCGGCGCGGTGGACGCCGTCACCTTCACCTCCGCCCCCGCCGCCGCCTCCCTGCTGTCCCGGGCCGCCGAACGGGGGCTGCGGGAGGCGGTGCTGGAGGCGCTGCGCGGGCCGGTGCTCGCGGCGTGCGTGGGGCCGGTGACCGCGCTGCCGCTCCAGGGCGAGGCGGTGGCGACCGTACAGCCGGAGCGGTTCCGGCTGGGGCCGCTGGTGCAGTTGCTGTGCCAGGAACTCCCCGGCCGGGCGCGGGTGCTGCCCGTCGCTGGGCACCGGCTGGAGATCCGGGGGCACGCGGTGGTGGTCGACGACCGGCTGCGCCCGGTGCCGCCGGCCGGGATGGCCCTGCTGGAGGCGCTGGCCCGGCGGCCCGGCTGGGTGGTGTCGCGGGCCGACCTGCTGGGCGCGCTGCCGGGGGCCGGGCGCGACGAGCACGCCGTCGAGACCGCGATGGCCCGGCTGCGGGCCGCCCTGGGGGTGTCGAACCTGATCCAGACGGTGGTCAAGCGCGGCTACCGGCTCTCGCTGGATCCCGGTGACCGTGAGGGCTGGAGCGGGGCCGTCGATTAACGTTCCCGCATGGTGATCAACGGGGTGGAGATGAGGGGCCTGGCCGTCGAGGACGCCGCCGGGCTGGCCGACGTACTGACGCGTAACCGGGCGTTCATGGCGCCCTACGAGCCCAGCCGGCCCGAGGCGTTCTACACCGAGGCCGGGCAGCGGGCCCGCGTCGAGGACATGCTCGGCGAACGGGACGCGGGGCGGCTGGTCCCGTACGTGTTCGAGGAGACGGCGACGGGAGCGGTGATCGGCGGGATGAACCTCGGCAGTATCGCCCGCGGGCCGCTGTGCAGCGGCGGCGTGGGCTACTGGGTCGACCGGGCCTGGCACGGCCGGGGCCTGGCCACCGCCGGTCTGGAAGAGCTCTGCCGCACGGCCCGCGAGGAGCTCGGGCTGCACCGGATCGAGGCCCAGACCCTCGTCGACAACACCGCCTCCATGCGGGTCCTCGCCAAGGCGGGCTTCACCGAGATCGGCCTCGCCCCCCGCTACCTCCACATCGACGGCGCCTGGCGCGACCACCGCCTCTTCCAGCGCGTGCTGCACGACGACCCGCCGCCGCCCGCGTAGCGTGCGCGGGGGCTTCCGCTTCGTGGTCGGCGACGGCACTCTGGGGAGGCGTCCCACGGCGACGACCGAGGCGGTGACGGGCATGTGGTTCGACTCCGGGCGGGTCTGTCTGGACCTGCTGGCCACCCGCACCCCCCAGGGGGCGGAGGACATCCGCGACGGCGACGGGCTGCGCCTGTGGCTGGTCGGAGCCGGCCTGGTCCCCGACCGCACCCCGCTCGGCCGGCTCGGGCCCGACTGGGCGGAAGCCTTCCGCCGCCTGCGCCGCGACGTCGACAGCCTCGTCCGCGCCGAACTGTCCGGCACCGGCCCCCAGGAGGACGCCCTGTCCCGGGTCAACGCCGCCGCCGCCGGGCCGCCGCCGGGGGTGTGCGCGGTCCGCGACCGGGAGGGGCACCTGGTGCGGGAGCTGTGCGGCGGCGTCGAGTGCGCGGGCCTGCTGGCCACGGTGGCCCGGGACGCGGTGGAGCTCCTCACCGACCCCGGCGACCTGGCCCTCCTGCGCACCTGCGGCGGCGACGGCTGCGCCCGCCTCTACCTGGACACCTCCCGAGGCCACCGCCGCCGCTGGTGCAGCAGCGAAGCCTGCGGCAACCGAGCCCGCGTGGCCCGCCACCGCAGACGGGCGCGGGGGGCGGTGGGGTAGGGGGGCGCGCCTGTCGTCCGGGCCCGCCATCTCCCCCGCGAGGGGCCGGTGGCGGGCCGGTGGCTGCCCACCCGCCTCCCGGGGTGCGGGGCGGTGGGTGGGGGCGGTAGCTCGCGGGGCGGCAGTGAACAGCCGCCCGGGACCCGGTAGGTCGGGATGGTACTCGGCGGTCTCAGGGATGGTTTGGGGCTTTCCCGTCCGTCTCATCGTCCTTCCGCGTCGGGCCGCCCTGTCAAGGGCGCTCCTTCGTCGCGTCGCTGCGCGATGGCCTCCGGCCACCCTTGACAGACCGTCCCGCCACGGAAAAACGAAGACTCCCGGGAAACCCCCAAAAGAACGGGCCGGTTCTTCCTTGGACACGCGGCGGCCTCAGTGATGAGCCGAGGGACCGGGGCCGCCTCGCCGGGCATCGGGCCGACCCCAGCCGCTGACCGGGGCCGCCCTCCGCACCAGATCGCTACGCGCTCCTCCCGTCTCAGCGTCCGCCTCCCCCCGCCTTGGGCTGATACCTGCACCAAAAGCCAACCAGAGCAGCGTTCGGGGCCGGGAGGCGCGCCAGATCGCTACCCGCTCCTCATTTCTCAGCGTCCGGCGGCCGTCTGGGGCTGATACCTGCACGAAATGCCAATCAGGACACTCTCCAGTCCAGGATCGGCCTCGCGATCATTTAACTTCCTTGCACGCCTCGGACGAACAAGGTGCCTGTACGCCGGGATCCTGACGGTGGGGCAAGTACGGACGCCGAAACGTCCACGTAGCCGTGCTCCTTGAGGATCAGCGCCCATACATCCGGTTCGAAATCCCACCGTTTGACGACGGCAGGGTCCTCTTCGGCGCCGCGTGGGATGTATGACGCCTGGCAGCCGTAGCACCCTTCGACGGGGGGTCGCTGGGAGAAGGCGAACACTCCACCCGGCTTGAGGGCGGCTCGGACGATGGGCAGGAGTAGGCCGGGGTCGGTGAACCAGACGGCCCCGAACACGCTGTAGACCGAATCGAAGACGGTGAACGTGGCTCCGAGGTAGGTGAGGGCGTCGGCCTGGTGGAGTTCCATCCCCTCAACGGTCGGCCAGCGCTCCTGTGCCTTGGCGAGTTGCCCGGCGGAGAGATCGACTCCTACGGCCTTCATGCCGAGAGTCGCGAGGTGGGCGATGTTGCCGCCGGACCCGCACCCGAGGTCGAGCACAGTCTCTCCGGGATGGAGGCCCAGGACGTCGGCGCCAGGGCCGTGGTCGGGGTACTGGGTCCAGTTGAACCAGGTGCTCTCGCCCTTGGCGTTGCTCTGTCGCCGCTGTGGCTTGCTCTGCGAGTAGGTGTCCCATGCGGCGCTGCGAGAGTCAGTCATCTGGTGAGTCCGTTCTCGTTCATGGCGACAGCCGCCCAGCACGATACCGGGCGGCTGCTGCCGAGTAGAGCTACTTGACAGGGCTGTCGGAGCACCCGGCGTAGGACTGGGTGCAGTCGCCGGAGCAGTTGGCCGCGTGGTGGGTGGGCCAGAACTCGGGGTCGGGATCGAAGCCGGCTTCTCGGAGCATTTCGGCCGTGCGTCGCATCGCGTTCCGGCCCTCGGCCGGGTTGTGAGCGGTGTTGCGGTCCGGGACGTGGTGGATGAATCGGCCGCCGAGCGCGTCACAGAAGTCGGCGTAGGGCCTGGTGTGGAGCACGAACGCGTGCCAGAAGAGATCCACGCGAAGGCTCGGGGTTGTCTTCTCGCGGGTGCTGGCGGCGACGGCGAGGAAGGCTGCCATCTGGTTCACGCCTCGTTCGGCCTGGGCGTCGGTCATCTCCGGCCAGGAGTCCTCGCGGACCATGGTGATGATGTCGGCCTTCAGTTCCGGCGAGATGAGGTCGTACACCTTCGTCGTGTCGGTGATCGTCACACTTCAGGTGTCGCCTGGGCGTCACTCGCTGGGGTGTCAATGACGCCCGCAAAGGCGTCAAACCGGTGTCATTGCACGGTGGTTGCGTCTAGCTTTGACGTCATGACGACGACCGCTGTGGTGCCGAACGATGTGCTGCGGGCCGTGCGCATCGGGCTGCGCTTAAGCCAAGACGACTTCGCCAAAGCGCTCCGCCGGGCAGGCGTGGAACTGGGGGAGCCGAACGAGGCTTCCAAGCGGCTGGTGCAGCGCTGGGAGGCCGGCACGAGCAAGACTCCGCGAGGTGTGTACGCCAGGGCCCTGGAACGGGTGACCGGCCGTCCGGTCGAGGCACTGGGGTTCGCCCTGCCGGTGCCGATCGCAAGAGTTCACGCAGACGGGAAGGGAGGACATGACATGGAGACCGGTGCAACCGGTGTCGCCTCTGCCGCTGTAGGTGCGCAGCCGGGTGAGGAGACGTTCTCGGGGGTGTGGCTCAGCCGCTACGAGTTCTTCTCTTCGAGCCGGGGCGACTCGTACGAGGGCAAGCACTACGTGGTGATCGTCCAGCACGGGAACCGGCTGACCGTCCAGAGCTTGCCCGGTGCGAGCAGCAACCCGGACAGCCCGCTCACGCTGGACCTGACCGTGGCCCGCAACGTGGTCACCGGCACGTGGGTCGAGCAGACCGCCGCAGACGGCTACTACAACGGGGCCCGCTATCACGGCGCCATCCAGCTCCTGGTCGAACCGACCGGACGGCGCATGGCTGGGAAGTGGGTCGGCTTCGGCAAGGACTTCGACGTGAACACCGGTCCGTGGGAACTGCGGCTGGTGGACCGATCCACGAGCAAGGCGGCACTGGAGAGGTACAGCCAACCGCCGGAGTGAAGCCGAAGCTGATCTGTTCGTCGTTTGGTGCAGGTAGCAACTCGAGACGGGCTGCAGACGCCGAGAGAAGAGGAGCGCGTAGCGATCTGGCGCGCCTACCGGCCCCGGTCAGCGGATGGGGTCCGCCCGGATGCCCGGCGAGGCGGCCCCGGCCCCTCGGCTCATCCCTGAGACTGCTGAGCGAGGCCCCGGTCTCCCCCGTACCGGGCCGCTAGTGAGTGCCGCGCGGTGCCGGCGGCCTCCGCCCCGCCCCCGGCCCCTGCGCCCCCGCGGGGGTCGGGGCCCCGGTCGGCCGTGTCCTCGTACGAAACGACATGGGGCCCGTCAACCTGCCTGGACCGGGCGTGCGGAGTGGGGCTCGCGTCGCGTACGGTTGACGGTCGCCCATGCACGTCAGAAGGGGGCCTTGGTGGCCGCGCAGAATGCCGCTGTCGGCAGCACGGCGGATTCCGTCCGCGATCGGGAGATCGCGGTCGAGCAGACGCATCTCGATCGGGTGTACCGGCGCCTTGAGGAGAAGATCCACGAGGCCGAGTTCCTCATGAACGACGCCGCCCAGCGCGGCCAGGTCGGTACGCCCGGCGCGCTCGCCGAGCGCGACGCGCAGGTCTTCCGCGCCGGGATCCACCTCAACCGCCTCAACAACGAGTTCGAGGACTTCCTCTTCGGACGGATCGACCTCGTGCTGGGGAAGGACGGGGAGAAGGGCGCCGACGGGGCGTACACCTCCGTCGAGCCCGCCGACGACGCGATCCGGCCCGACCTCACCGCCGAGATCGCCGAGACGCTGCACATCGGCCGCATCGGCGTCCTCGACAGCGACTACGCGCCGCTCGTCATCGACTGGCGCGCCCCCGCGGCCGCGCCGTTCTACCGTTCGACCCCCAAGGACCCCGGCCGGGTCATCCGCCGCCGGGTGATCCGGTCCAAGGGGCGCAAGGTGCTCGGCGTCGAGGACGACCTGATGCGTCCCGAGATCACCGCCACCCTGGACGGCCGGGAGCTGCCCGCCATCGGTGACGGGGCGCTGATGGCCTCGCTCGGCAGGGCCCGTACGCACTCCATGCGGGACATCGTCTCCTCCATCCAGGCCGAGCAGGACATGGTCATCCGGGCCCCCGCCGCCTCCGTCGCGGAGGTCGCGGGCGGGCCGGGCACCGGCAAGACCGCCGTCGCCCTGCACCGGGCCGCGTACCTCCTCTACCAGGACCGCCGCCGCTACTCGGGCGGCATCCTGATCGTCTCCCCGACGCCGCTGCTGGTCGCCTACACCGAAGGGGTGCTGCCCTCGCTCGGCGAGGAGGGGCAGGTCGCCATCCGGGCGCTCGGCTCGCTCGTCGACGGGGCCGAGGCGACGACGTACGACGACCCGGCCGTGGCCCGGATCAAGGGCTCCTCCCGGATGCTCAAGGTGCTCCGCAAGGCGGTGCGCGGCGCGCTGGAGACGGGAGACGCCCCGGAGCGGCTGCGCGTGGTGGCCTTCGGCCGGCGCGTCGAGCTGGAGGCGCCCGAGCTGGAGCGGATCCGGCAGAACGTGCTCGGCGGCACCGCCCCCGTCAACCTGCTGCGCCCGCGCGCCCGCAAGCTGCTGCTGGACGCCCTGTACGCGAAGACCGGCGCGAACGGCCGGCACAGCGACCCGGAGCTGGCGGCCGAGCTGCGCAGCGCCTTCGACGAGGACGTCTCCACCGAGGACGACTTCCTCGGCTTCCTGAACGCCTGGTGGCCGGAGCTCACCCCCCGCCGGGTGCTGGCCGCCATGGCCGACGAGCGGCGTCTGGGCCGCTGGGCGCGCCGGGAGCTGAACCCGCGCGAGACCCGTCAGCTGGCGCGTTCGCTGCGCCGGGTCGGCGCGGACGGCTCCGGGCCGCTCTCGGTGCACGACGTGGCGCTGCTGGACGAGCTCCAGCAGCTGCTCGGCGCGCCGGCGCGGCCGAAGCGCAAGCGGGAGTGGGACCCGCTGGACCAGCTCAGCGGTCTGGAGGAGCTGATGCCGACCAGGGAGGAGACCAGCTGGGAGCGGGCCGAGCGGATCGCGGCGGAGCGGACCGAGTACGCGCACGTGATCGTGGACGAGGCCCAGGACCTGACGCCGATGCAGTGGCGGATGGTGGGCCGGCGGGGCCGTACGGGGACCTGGACGGTGGTCGGCGACCCGGCGCAGTCCTCCTGGACGGTGCCGGAGGAGGCGGCCGCCGCGCGGGACGAGGCGCTGGGCTCCCGGCCGCGCAGGCGGTTCACCCTGACGGTGAACTACCGCAACCCGGCCGAGGTGGCCGAGGTGGCCTCCCGGGTGCTGGAGCGGGCGATGCCCGGGATGGAGCCGCCGCGGGCGGTGCGCTCGACGGGCCTGCGGCCCCGCTTCACCACCGCCGGGGACGACCTCGGGGCGGCGGTGCGGGAGGAGACCCGGCGGCTGCTGGGCCAGGTGGACGGCACGGTCGGCGTGGTCGTGGCGATGGACCGGCGCGCGGAGGCGGCGGGCTGGCTCGCGGACCTGGGCGAGCGGGCGGTGGCGCTGGGCAGCCTGGAGGCGAAGGGGCTGGAGTACGACGCCACGGTGGTGGTCTCCCCGGCGGAGATCGCGGAGGAGTCCCCGGCGGGCCTGCGGGTGCTGTACGTGGCGCTGACGCGCGCGACGCAGCAGCTGACGGTGGTCTCGGCGGCGGCCGACCGCCCGGATGCCGACGGGGTGCCGGAGCTGCTGAGCCCCTGACCCCGGCCCGCTCGCGGTCCCCCACCGCCGATCGGCCCGCCGCCAGGAGCGTGACGGCGGTGTCCGGATCGTGGGAGGGGGACCGCTTTCGGCGATCCTTTGTTAGCCTGGTTGCGACACCGGCTCGATCCAAGCCCCCGGGCCCAACCTTCGTCGCTCAGAGCGACCACTTGCCGCGAGGCGAGCATGGCGGGTCGGTGTCTTCAGCCGGAACACCAGGTCCGCGCCCTCCGCTCAGCGGGGGGCGCGGACCTGTTTTGTGTGTATCCACCATTCCAACACCCCGAGTTCTCTCGTATGGTGGAAGAGTTCTTCCGAAATTTGTAGCTGGTTACCTTGTACCGGCTGGTAGGTGGGACGATCGGACAACAGGTCCTTGCCGCAACCCGCCACCATGGGGGGAACCGCGCGGGGCCCTGTGCTCATAGAAGAACCAGGGACAGAAGAGGAACACGGCCATGGCAACGGCGCCCAGCGTCTCGTATTCGATGACGGTCCGCCTGGAAGTGCCCGCGAGCGGAACCGCGGTCTCCCAGCTCACCACCGCCGTGGAGTCTTCCGGAGGCTCGGTCACCGGCCTCGACGTGACCGCGTCCGGCCACGAGAAGCTCCGTATCGACGTCACCATCGCCGCGACCTCCACCGCCCACGCCGACGAGATCGTCGAGAAGCTGCGCGGCATCGAGGGCGTCAGCCTGGGCAAGGTCTCCGACCGCACCTTCCTGATGCACCTCGGCGGCAAGATCGAGATGTCGTCCAAGCACCCCATCCGCAACCGCGACGACCTCTCGATGATCTACACCCCCGGCGTCGCCCGCGTGTGCACGGCCATCGCCGAGAACCCCGAGGACGCGCGCCGCCTGACCATCAAGCGCAACTCCGTCGCAGTCGTGACCGACGGCTCCGCCGTCCTGGGCCTCGGCAACATCGGCCCGATGGCCGCGCTGCCCGTCATGGAGGGCAAGGCGGCCCTCTTCAAGCGCTTCGCCGGGATCGACGCGTGGCCGATCTGCCTCGACACGCAGGACACCGACAAGATCGTCGAGATCGTCCGCGCCATCGCCCCCGGCTTCGCCGGCATCAACCTGGAGGACATCTCGGCGCCCCGCTGCTTCGAGATCGAGGCCCGGCTGCGCGAGGCCCTCGACATCCCCGTCTTCCACGACGACCAGCACGGCACCGCCATCGTCGTCCTCGCCGCCCTCACCAACGCACTGCGCGTCGTGGGCAAGGCAGTTGAGGACGTCAAGGTGGTCATGTCGGGCGCCGGCGCCGCCGGTACGGCCATCCTCAAGCTGCTCCTCGCCGCCGGCGTCAAGAACGCCGTCAGCGCCGACATCCACGGCGTCGTCCACGCCGGCCGCCCCGACCTGGTCGACGCCGCCCCGGACTCCCCGCTGCGCTGGATCGCCGACAACACCAACCCCGAGGGCTACACCGGCACCCTGAAGGAGGCCGTGGTCGGCGCGGACGTCTTCATCGGCGTCTCCGCCCCGAACGTGCTCTCCGGCGAGGATGTTGCCGCCATGGCCGAGGGTGCGATCGTGTTCGCGCTCGCGAACCCGGACCCGGAGGTGGACCCGGCCGTCGCGCGCCAGACCGCCGCCGTCGTGGCCACCGGCCGCTCGGACTTCCCGAACCAGATCAACAACGTGCTGGTCTTCCCGGGTGTCTTCCGCGGCCTGCTGGACGCCCAGTCCCGGACGGTGAACACCGACATGATGCTGGCCGCCGCCACCGCCCTCGCCGACGTGGTCGGCGAGGACGAGCTGAACGCGAACTACATCATCCCCTCCGTCTTCAACGACAAGGTCGCGGGCGCCGTCGCCGGCGCCGTCCGCAAGGCCGCGCAGGCCGGTGCCGAGAAGGGCGCTGTGACGGGTCACACGGCCTGATCCCGGCGCGTCGCGGGATGCGGGCCCGGCGGGCCGCCTCTAGGGTTGCGGGGATGCCCGCGCCGTGCGCGGCCCGCATCGGTGTCGGAGCCTCGGGTGCGACGGAGCGTCACGGCGGCGTGACTGTGGCGCTTTTCGTGTGACCCTGGCGGGTGCCGGATTGGCTTTCCCGCCGCTGGTGGGGGCAGGATGCGTAACCGGGCGAGAGGGTCTGACGTTCAGACCCGGGTCCGGGGACTGTCCGAGGGCCCTGGCAGCATCGGCTTCGATCTCACGCCTCTAAGGCAAGTTGAACACGGGAGTACAACATGAACCGCAGTGAGCTGGTGGCCGCTCTGTCCGAGCGCGCCGAGGTGACCCGCAAGGACGCCGACGCCGTTCTGGCCGCGCTCGCCGAGACCGTCGGGGAGATTGTCGCCAAGGGCGACGAGAAGGTCACCATCCCCGGCTTCCTGACCTTCGAGCGCACCCACCGTGCCGCTCGCACCGCGCGCAACCCGCAGACCGGCGACCCCATCCAGATCCCGGCCGGCTACAGCGTGAAGGTCTCCGCGGGCTCCAAGCTCAAGGAAGCCGCCAAGGGCAAGTAGTACCGCCCTTGTGCCGAGGGCCGCACAGGCCCTCGGGACGGCAGTAGTACGTAGAACGGCCGAGGGCGGCCACCCCACGCGGGGTGGCCGCCCTCAGGCCGTTACGGGCGCCGTCGCGCCTCCCAGGCCCTCCCCGAGCCCCTGGGGGCCCGGGAGGGGGCCGGAAGGCCCGACGGTGTCTCAGACCAGGTCGCCGTTGGGGAGTTCCACCTTGGCGCCGAGCTCGACGAGCTTGTCCATGAAGTTCTCGTAGCCGCGGTTGATCAGGTCGATGCCGTGGACGCGCGAGGTGCCCTCGGCCGCCAGCGCCGCGATCAGGTACGAGAACCCGCCGCGCAGGTCGGGGATGACCAGGTCGGCGCCCTGCAGCTTGGTCGGGCCCGAGACGACCGCCGAGTGCAGGAAGTTGCGCTGGCCGAAGCGGCAGGCGCTGCCGCCCAGGCACTCGCGGTACAGCTGGATGTGGGCGCCCATCTGGTTCAGCGCCGAGGTGAAGCCCAGCCGCGACTCGTAGACCGTCTCGTGGACGATCGACAGGCCCGACGCCTGCGTCAGCGCCACGACCAGCGGCTGCTGCCAGTCGGTCTGGAAACCGGGGTGGACGTCCGTCTCCAGCGCGATGGCCTTGAGCGGGCCGCCCGGGTGCCAGAAGCGGATGCCCTCGTCGTCGATCTCGAAGGCGCCGCCGACCTTCCGGAAGGTGTTCAGGAAGGTCATCATCGAGCGCTGCTGCGCCCCGCGGACGTAGATGTTGCCGCCGGTCGCCAGGGCCGCGGACGCCCAGGAGGCCGCCTCCAGGCGGTCCGGGAGCGCCTTGTGGTTGTAGCCGCTCAGACGGTCGACACCGGTGATCCGGATGGTCCGGTCGGTGTCCATGGAGATGATCGCGCCCATCTTCTGCAGGACGCAGATGAGGTCTTCGATCTCCGGCTCGACGGCGGCGTTGCTGAGCTCGGTCACGCCCTCGGCCAGGACGGCCGTCAGCAGGACCTGCTCGGTCGAGCCGACCGACGGGTAGGGCAGGCGGATCTTGCATCCGCGAAGGCGCTGCGGGGCCTCCAGGTACTGGCCGCCCTCGCGCTTCTCGATGGTCGCGCCGAACTGGCGGAGCACGTCGAAGTGGAAGTCGATCGGCCGGCCGCCGATGTCGCAGCCGCCCAGGCCCGGGATGAAGGCGTGGCCGAGGCGGTGCAGCAGCGGGCCGCAGAACAGGATCGGGATGCGGGAGGAGCCCGCGTGCGCGTCGATGTCGGCGACGTTCGCGCTCTCGACGTACGTGGGGTCGAGGAGCAGCTCGCCCGGCTCCTCGCCGGGGCGCACGGTCACGCCGTGAAGCTGGAGCAGACCGCGCACGACCCGCACGTCACGGATGTCGGGAACATTGCGCAGCCGGCTCGGCTCGCTGCCGAGCAGGGCGGCCACCATGGCCTTCGGCACGAGGTTCTTCGCACCGCGGACACGGATCTCGCCCTCGAGCGGGGTTCCGCCGTGGACAAGCAGGACATCGTTGCCGGTCATGGATCTCGCGTTCCGGAGTGGATGGGCAGGGGACCAGTGGTAAGGGTAAGGGCCACCACCCCCTTGTTTGTATGGGTGACAGGGCCGTAGGACTGTCATCCAGTAGGTACACCACATAGGGTGCCCGCCAGGTAGCGGAGTGTTGCCCTCCGCCATCCGGGGGCGGCGCGCGCTCCCGTCTGCAGCCGTGCGCCCTGAGCTGCGCGTGATCCGGTCGGACCGTCCGCTCCCCCCGGAAGGCGATTGTGCGAGATCATGTGGCCATGACCGAGGTGTCCTCCCTCACAGGGCGGCTGCTCGTGGCCACCCCCGCCCTCGCGGATCCGAACTTCGACCGCGCGGTGGTGCTGCTGCTCGACCACGACGAGCAGGGCTCCCTCGGCGTGGTCCTGAACCGGCCCACCCCCGTGGACGTCCGCGACATCCTGCTGCCCTGGGCCCCGCTGGCGGGCGACCCGGGCGTGGTGTTCCAGGGCGGCCCCGTCGCGCTGGACTCGGCGCTGGGGGTCGCGGTGATACCGGGCGAGGAGGGGCCCCTGGGCTGGCGCCGGGTGCACGGGGCCATCGGCCTCGTCGATCTGGAGGCACCGCCCGAACTGCTCGCCGCCGCCCTCGGGGGCCTGCGCATCTTCGCCGGGTACTCCGGCTGGGGGCCCGGGCAGCTGGAGGACGAGCTGGGCGAGGGCGCCTGGTACGTCGTGGACTCCGAGCCCGGTGACGTCTCCTTCCCGGACCCCGAACGGCTGTGGCGGGCGGTGCTGCGGCGCCAGCGCAGCGAGCTCGCGATGGTTGCCACCTATCTGGACGACCCGTCGCTGAACTGACCCGGGCGCGGTTCAGTACCCTGGTTTTTATGAGCACTCTTGAGCCCGAGCGCGGGACTGGTACGGGGACCCTCGTAGAGCCGACGCCGCAGGTGTCCCACGGCGACGGCGACCACGAGCGCTTCGCCCACTACGTCCAGAAGGACAAGATCATGGCGAGCGCCCTCGACGGGACCCCCGTCGTCGCGCTCTGCGGCAAGGTCTGGGTGCCGGGCCGCGACCCGAAGAAGTACCCGGTCTGTCCCATGTGCAAGGAGATCTACGACTCCATGGGCGCCGGAGGCGACAAGGACAAGGGCGGCAAGGACAAGTAGCGGGAACGCGTCCGGCTGCTGCCGCACCGGGAAGGCCCCCGGGGGTGCGCGTGCGCGCGCTCCCCGGGGGCCTTCTCTGCCTTCTTCCGCCTCCTTCGCCGTCTTCTTCGCCTTCTTTGCCCCGCCCGGTCGCGGCGTTAGGGTCGGGCGCGACGAGCGCTCTGCTGTGAGGGGCTGACGCATGGACCTGATCCCCGTACCCCAGGTCGCCGTTCCCGACGGGGCCGGCCGCCGCTACGCCTTCGGCCCGCAGCCGGTGCTCGACGCCGGGCCGGGCGCCGGCGGCGTGGCGCGCTGGCTGCGCCGGGAGCTGGGCGCCGCCACCGGGTGGGCGCTGCCGCCCGCCGCGCCGGGCGGGCGGGGCGACGTACGGCTGCGCGTGGAGCCCGCCGCGCTGGAGGACCCGGTGCCCGAGGCGTACCGGCTGGACGTCGGCGCGGACGGGGCCGAGCTGACCGGCGCGGACGAGGCCGGACTGTTCTGGGCAGCCCAGACGCTGCGTCAGCTCCTCGGCCCCGACGCCTTCCGGCGCGCCCCGCTGCGCCCCGGGCGCACCTGGGACCTGTCGTACGTCCGTATCGCCGACCGCCCGCGCTTCGACTGGCGCGGGATGATGCTCGACGTGGCCCGGCACTTCATGCCCAAGGACGGGGTGCTGCGCTACCTCGACCTGCTGGCGGCGCACAAGCTCAACGTGCTGCACCTGCACCTGACGGACGACCAGGGCTGGCGCGTCGAGATCCGGCGCCACCCGCGCCTGACGCGGACCGGCTCCTGGCGGCCCCGCAGCCGGTGGGGGCACCGCGCCTCCCCGCTGTGGAACGAGACCCCGCACGGCGGCTTCTACACCCACGACGACCTCCGCGAGATCGTCGCCTACGCGGCCGAGCGGCACATCCGGATCGTCCCCGAGATCGACATCCCCGGGCACTCCCAGGCCGCGATCGCCGCCTACCCCTGGCTGGGCAACGCGGACGTCGTCGACACCGCCGCGCTGGAGGTGTGGGACGACTGGGGCATCAGCGAGAACGTGCTCGCGCCGACCGAGGACGTACTGCGCTTCTACGAAGGGGTCTTCGAGGAGCTGCTGGAGCTGTTCCCGCCCGAGGTCTCGCCGTTCGTGCACATCGGCGGCGACGAGTGCCCCAAGGCCCAGTGGCGGGCCTCGCCGACGGCGCAGGCGCGGATCCGTGAGCTGGGTGTGGACGGGGAGGACGGCCTCCAGTCCTGGTTCGTCCGGCACTTCGACCGCTGGCTCGCCGGCCGGGGCCGCCGGCTCATCGGCTGGGACGAGATCCTGGAGGGCGGCCTCGCGGAGGGCGCGGCCGTCTCCTCCTGGCGCGGCTACGCGGGCGGGATCGCCGCCGCCGAGGCCGGGCACGACGTGGTGATGTGCCCCGAGCAGCAGGTGTACCTGGACCACCGTCAGGCGGACGGCCCCGACGAGCCGGTGCCCATCGGGTACGTGCGCTCGCTGGAGGACGTCTACCGGTTCGAGCCGGTGCCGCCGAAGCTGTCGGAGGAGGCCGCCGCGCACGTGCTGGGCGCGCAGGCCAACGTGTGGACCGAGGTGATGGAGCACCAGGGACGGGTCGACTACCAGGTGTTCCCCCGGCTCGCCGCGTTCGCGGAGGTGGTGTGGTCGCGGCTGCCGGAACCGGAATCCCGCGACTGGGACGGTTTCGCGGCGCGGGCCGAGGCGCACCGGGCACGGCTGGACGCCCTCGGGGTCGCATACCGGCCACCGGGCGGGCCGCTGCCGTGGCAGCGTCGTCCGGGGGTCCGGGGGCGCCCGGTCGAGGGCGCGCCCCCGATCGTGTGACCCGGCGCGGGGCGGGGGCGCCGGCCGGCTCGACCGCCGGAAGCGGAACTCTTCGGTAACCAGGGGAACTGTCGCTCGAACATGGCTGATTCGGGGGAAAACGGACGTTCGGGTGGGTGTCGTACGAGAGCGGTGCGGAGGGGGCCGGAGGCCCTCCGGAGGGATTCCGGGCGCGCCCCCGGACGGCTTTCGGGTGAGGGCAAAGGGGCTGGGTGGCGGGGTTCCGGCGGCGGCCGCGCGGGAGGCCGGGCGGGCGGGGCGGTGGTGCCCGGGAGACCCTCGCGCCGGGCGGTGCCGAAGATGTGCCAGAGTTGCCACGTCCCGGCGGTGAGCACGTACCGTACGGCGGACAGGCGTGAGCGCCAGGACCGGGACATCGGGAAGGGGCAGCTGGGTTGACCACGCACGCACCGCACACACCGCATTCGGCTCAGGGGCCGCACACCCCGCAGGGGACGCCGGGGCAGGCGGCGCAGTCCGTGATGCTGCCGGCCTCGCTCGACGAGGCCGTCGCGGCGCTCGCCGCCATGCCCGCGGCCGTTCCGGTGGCCGGCGGCACCGACCTCATGGCCGCCGTCAACTCCGGACTGCTGCGGCCCGCCGCGCTGGTGGGCCTCGGGCGCATCAGCGAGATCCGCAGCTGGCAGTACCAGGACGGGCACGCGCTGCTCGGCGCCGGCCTGACGCACGCCCGGATGGGACGGCCGGATTTCGCCGCTCTGATCCCGGCGCTGGCCGCCGCCGCGCGGGCGGCCGGCCCGCCGCAGATCCGCAACGCCGGCACCCTCGGCGGCAACATCGCGACGGCCGCGCCGACCGGTGACGCGCTGCCCGTGCTGGCGGCCCTGGAGGCGGTGCTGGTCGTCGTCGGCCCCGGCGGCTCACAGCGCGAGATCCCCGTCTCCCATCTGCTCGCCGGGCGGGACATGCTGCGCCCGGGCGAGCTCATCGGCTTCGTACGGGTGCCGCTGCTGCACGCCCCGCAGGTCTTCCTGAAGGCCACGGGGCGTACGGGGCCGGGGCGTGCGGTGGCGTCCGTGGGGCTCGTGCTGGATCCCGCGCGCCGGGGTGTGCGGTGCGCGATCGGCGCGGTGGCCCCGATGCCGCTGCGCCCGCTGGAGGCCGAGCAGTGGGTGGCCTCGCTGATCGACTGGGACGGGGACCGCAGCCTGGCCCCCGAGGCCCTGGAGGCATTCGGCGAGTACGTCGCGGCGGCGTGCGTACCCGACCAGGGGCAGCAGGTCTCCGCCGGAGTACTGCATCTGCGGCGGACCGTCGCCGTACTGGCGCGCAGGGCCCTGGGGAGGGCGCTGACCTCATGAGTGAGAACGAGAACGTGAGCGGAACGACCGGGGACACGGGCAACACCACGGGCAACCCGACGGGGAACGCGGGGCATTCGGGGGACGCCGGGCATTCGGGATATACCGAGCAGACCGGATATCCGGGGAACGGTGCCGCGGCCGGCTGGGGCTGGGAGCCGGTGCCGCAGGGCGGCGACTACGACTCCGACGCCACCGCCTTCGTCCAGCTGCCGCAGGACATGCTGGACGCGCTGGACACCGGGGAGCCCCTGGCGGCGCCCGGGCACGGGTTCGTGCCGCCTCCGATGATCATGCCGCTGGGTTCGTCCGGCAGTACGGACCCCAGCGCCACCGGGACCTGGACGATGCCGGTCCAGTGGCCCGAGGCGGGCGGGGCGCCCGGACAGGCCCCCGCCGACGCGGCTCCGGCCGCCCCGGCCCGCGGGCCGATCCCGGCGTCCATCCCGCTCCCGGCGTCGGTGGCGGCGGCCTTCGCGGCCGCCGAGCCGGAGGCGCACGCGGAGTTCCACGGCGGAGCGCAGCCGGACACCGCCCACGCGGGGCCGCAGCCGGCCCCCGGGCTGTCCTCGCACGCGGGCGCCCACGGGGCCGCGCAGCACGGGCAGGAGGAGGCTCAGCAGTACGGCCAGGAGCACGCGCAGCAGTACGGCCAGGAGCACGCGCGGCACGGGCAGGAAAGCGCGCAGCAGTACGCGCCGCACGGCCAGGAAGACACGCAGGAGCACGCGCAGCAGTACGCCGGCCCGCACGGCGACACGGAGGCGGGGGCGACGGCCGAGTGGCGGTTCCCCGACGCCCTGCACCGCGAGGAGGAGCCGGCGGCGACCGGGCACTGGGCCCTGCCGGCCGACCTGACGGACGGCGGCGCGGGGGCCGGTGGCGTGAGCGGGGCCGGGGCCGGCGGTGGCGTCGGCGGGGCCGGTGGTGCGGACGGTGGCTGGGGCCAGGCGCCGGTGACGCTGCCGGGCGGGGCCCAGGCGCCCTGGGCGGCGGCCGAGGTGCCGGGCGGCAACGGGGCGCAGGCCCTCGGCCCGGCGGAGGGGTCGCTGAGCTCCGGTGTGCTGCCGGGCAGCGGTGGCCCCGGGGCGCACGGGGCCGGGGCGCCGGGGCGCGGGCCGAGGGTGCTGGGCGGTCCCGGTGTCGGGACCCCGCTGCCCGAGGGCTACCCCCAGGCCGCGCCGGAGCCCGAGTCGGCCCTGGAGGCCGCCCCGGACATCGAGGCGTCGCACGGCCACGGCCCGGCGCAGCCTCCGGCCGGGGACGAGCGGCCGCGACCGGCGGAGGCCGAGGGCGCCGACCCCGCGCCGGAGGAGGGGCCCGCCCCCGCCCCCGCCCCGGTACCGGGCGCGGAGCACGGGCACGGCTTCGCGGAGGCACCCGCCGCCCCGGCCGAAGCGGGGGCCGCGCCCGCGCCGGGTGAGGACACCGCCGACAGCGCTGTGACAGCACCGGCCGGGCACGACACCGGGGAGTTCCCGCCCGGGGAGGCGGCGTACGAGGAAGAACGGCACCCCGCCGTCGCCCATCACGAGCACCCTTCCGCTTCGTACGTGCTGCGCGTCAACGGCGCCGACCGGCCCGTCACCGGCGCCTGGATCGGCGAGTCCCTGCTCTACGTGCTGCGCGAGCGCCTCGGCCTGGCCGGCGCCAAGGACGGCTGCTCGCAGGGCGAATGCGGGGCCTGCGCGGTGCAGGTCGACGGACGGCTCGTCGCCTCCTGCCTGGTCCCGGCGGCGACGGCGGCCGGGTCCGAGGTGCGCACGGTGGAGGGACTCGCCGCGGGCGGGGAACTCTCGGACGTGCAGCAGGCGTTGTGCAGGTCGGGCGGGGTGCAGTGCGGGTTCTGCGTGCCCGGCATGGCGATGACCATCCATGACCTGCTGGAGGGCAACCACGCCCCCAGCGACCTGGAGACCCGGCAGGCGCTGTGCGGCAACCTCTGCCGCTGCTCCGGCTACAAGGGCGTGATCGAGGCGGTCCGCGAGGTCATCGCGGAACGCGAGGCCACGTCCGCCGCCGCGCAGCCGGCGGAGTCCCCGGCGGCGGAACCGCGCATCCCGCACCAGGCCCAGCCGGGCGAGGGCGGCGTCCACGGCTACGACACCCCGCAGCCCGGCCCGGGCGACACCCTGGGCGGCGGCAACGGCTTCGAACCCTCGGCCCCGGCCCAGGACGGGACGTTCGGCGGCAACGGCTTCGACCCGTCGGCGGCCTTCGCCCCGGCCGGATCCGGCCCGGGCGGGACGCTGGGCGGGAACGGCTTCGACGCGTCGGCCGGCTTCGATCCGGCGGCGTCCGGCCCGGGCGGGACGCTGGGCGGGAACGGCTTCGACGCGTCGGCCGCCTTCGATCCGGCGGCGTCCGGCCCGGGCGGGACCCTCGGCGGCAACGGCTTCGACGCCTTCGCCGGGTTCAACTCCCCGCCCCCCACCCCGGACGGGACCTTCGGCGGCAACGGGTTCGACGCCTCGACCGGCTTCGACCCGGCGGCGTCCGGCCCGGGCGGCACCCTGGGCGGCAACGGCTTCGACGCGTCCGGCGCGGTCGGCGGGCACACAGCCCACGACCCCCACGCAGCGCACGCAAGCCACGACCCCCACGCACCCCACACCCCCCACGACGGCAGCAGCGGATTCGACGGGATCCACCACAACGGAGGCATGGCGTGAGCGGGCAGGACGCGGCCACGGCGACGACCACCACGAGCACTACCACCACCATGACCATGACGGCGCTCAACACCGGCGCCGAAGGCGACGGCGACGGCGGCGACCAGCAGCGCCCCGCGCGCGGGATCGGAGCCTCCGTCCCCTCGGCGGACACCCGCGCCAAGGCCGAGGGGACCTTCCCCTACGCCGCCGACCTGTGGGCGGAGGGCCTGCTGTGGGCCGCCGTGCTGCGCTCCCCGCACGCCCACGCCCGTATCCGTTCCATCGACACCACGGCCGCCGCCGAGATGCCCGGCGTCCGCGCCGTCATCACCCACGCCGACGTCCCCGGCGCCACCACCCACGGCCGCCGCATCGCCGACCGGCCGGTCTTCGCCCACGACGTCGTACGCCACCACGGCGAGCCCATCGCCGCCGTCGCCGCCGACCACCCCGACACGGCCCGCCTCGCCGCCGCCGCCATCGCCGTCGAGTACGAGCTCCTCGACGCCGTCACGGACCCCGAGCAGTCCTTCGGCGCCGCCCCGCTCCACCCCGACGGCAACCTCATCCGGCACATCCCGCTGCGCTACGGCGACCCCGAGGCGACCGGAGAGGTCGTCGTCGAGGGCCTCTACCGCATCGGCCGCCAGGACCCCGCCCCCATCGGCGCCGAGGCCGGCCTCGCCGTGCCCCGCCCCGACGGCGGCGTCGAGCTCTACACCGCCTCCACCGACCCGCACACCGACCGCGACCTCGCCGCCGCCTGCTTCGGCCTCGACCCGGACCGCGTCCGCGTCGTCGTCACCGGCGTCCCCGGCGCCACGGCCGACCGCGAGGACCCCGCCTTCCAGCTCCCGCTGGGCCTGCTCGCCCTGCGCACCGGCTGCCCGGTCAAGCTGGCCGCCACCCGCGAGGAGTCCTTCCTCGGGCACGCCCACCGCCACCCGACCCTGCTGCGCTACCGCCACCACGCGGACGCCGAGGGCCGGCTGGTCAAGGTGGAGGCGCAGATCCTGATGGACGCCGGCGCCTACGCCGACGCCTCCGCCGAGTCCCTCGCGGCGGCGGTGGCCTTCGCGTGCGGCCCGTACGTCGTCCCGCACGCCTTCGTGGAGGGCTGGGCGGTCCGTACGAACAACCCGCCGTCAGGCCACGTCCGCGGCGAGGGCGCCATGCAGGTCTGCGCGGCCTACGAGGGCCAGATGGACAAACTCGCGGCCGCCCTCGGCATCGACGGCGCGGAACTGCGCCTGCGTAACGTCCTCGCCACCGGCGACCTCCTCCCCACCGGCCAGACGGTCACCTGCCCGGCCCCGGTCGCCGAACTCCTGCGCGCGGTCCGCGACTTCCCCCTGCCCTCCCTCCCCAAGGACACCCCGGAGGAGGACTGGCTGCTGCCCGGCGGCCCCGAGGGCGCGGGCGAGCCCGGCGCGGTGCGGCGCGGGGTCGGCTACGGCGTCGGCATGGTCCACATGCTCGGAGCGGAGGGCGCCGACGAGGTCTCCACCGCCACCGTGAAGGTGGTCGGCGGCACCGCCACCGTCATCTGCGCGGCCGTCGACACCGGTCAGGGCTTCGCCACCCTCGCGCGGCAGATCGTCCAGGAGGTGCTGGGCATCGACGAGGTGGCCACCGCCCCCGTGGACACCGACCAGCCGCCCGCGGGCCCCTCCGCCCACGGCCGCCACACCTGGGTCTCGGGCGGGGCCGTCGAGCGGGCCGCGAAGATGGTCCGTACGCAGCTCCTCCAGCCGATGGCCCACAAGCTCGGCATGTCCACCGAACTGCTCCAGATCACGGATGGCCGGATCACGTCGTACGACGGGGCGTTCTCCCTGCCGGTGGCGGAGGCCATAGAGGGCAAGGAGCTCTGGGCGACGGCCCAGTGCCGCCCGCACCCGACGGAGCCGCTGGACGACCACGGCCAGGGCGACGCCTTCGTGGGGCTGGCGTTCTGCGCGATCCGCGCGGTGGTCGACGTGGACATCGAGCTGGGGACGGTGCGGGTGGTGGAGCTGGCCGTCGCACAGGACGTCGGCCGCGTCCTCAACCCCCGCCAGCTGGAAGCCCGTATCGAAGCGGGCGTCACCCAGGGCGTGGGCGCGGCCCTGACGGAGAACCTCCGCTCGGTCGCCGGCCTGGTCCGCCACCCCGACCTGACGGGCTACGCCCTGCCGACGTCCCTGGACGCCCCGGCGGTGCGGATCGTCCGGCTGGTGGAGGAACGGGACGTGGTGGCTCCCTTCGGGGCGAAGGCGGCCAGCGCCGTCCCGGTGGTGACCACCCCGGCGGCGGTGGCGTCGGCGGTGCGGGCGGCGACGGGCAGGCCGGTGAACAGGATCCCGATCCGGCCATCGGCGGCGGTCGCGGCACCCAACGGGTAGCGGCACGGCGCGTCCTGCTGTCGCCACTGGTCGTTAAAGTGGCGGGAGGCACGGCGTCCGTACGCACACGCGGGGGGAGTTCGGCATGGCAGGGGACAACGCTCCGGGGCCGCTGAGCGGCGCCGGAGCCGGCGTCGCGGCGGGCGTGGCGGATGCGGTGATGCGCCAGGCGGAGGCGCTCGCGGTCGAGTACGAGTCGATGACCGCCTACAAGAACCGGGTCGACGCCCTGCTGAAGACCCTGGACGGCTCGGAGGCGAACGCCCGCAAGCTCGCCCACGGCACCCTCCCCGCCGGCACCCTCGGCACGGGCTTCGCGGAGGCGGACGCCCTGTCCACGGCGTACCACACGGTCCACAGCGAGCTCCAGAAGCTGTCGCAGGGCCTGGCCGGGCAGATCGAGGCGCTCGGCATCGCCGTCCTGACGGCGGGCAGGGGCTACGCCGGAGTCGACGAGGACACGCAGGCGAGGATGCGGGCCCTCATCAGGCGCTCGAAGGAGGAGTACGTGGAGGACCGCGACCCCCTCGGCCGGCAGCAGAAGGAAGCCCAGCAGCAGCACCAGGGCTCCTCCGCCCCGACCCCCGCGGCGCCCGCTCCGAGCACGTCGAAGGGCACGATCTGATGGCGACGACGAACTTCGAGGGCTACTCGCACGAACAGCTCCTCGCGATGATCGCCTCCCTCGACCCGGAGACGGTCAAGGCGCGCGCGACGCAGCTGGCGGAGGCGGCGAAGGCCATCAAGGAGATCGGCAAGAGCCTCAAGGACCACAAGCCGTCGGGCTGGGAGGGCGAGGCCGCCCACGCCCTCGAAGTGTGGCTGCGCAGCACGGGCAACGCCACCCTGTCGCTGGGCGACTACAGCGAGGCGGGCAGCACCTGGCTGACGCACGCGGCCCAGACGATGGTCGAGGTCAAGGCCAATACCCCAAAGTACGACAGGGCAGCAGCCGACGACCTGGCGGCGGCCCGCACCGCCCACAACGACCCGGACGCCCAACAACTAGCCCAGACGTCCCACACCAAACTCACGACGGACCATCAGCAGGCGATCCAACAACTCACAAAACTGGCCCAGTCTTACGAAGCCTCGGCGACCCAACTGAGCCGCACGGAGCCCCCGACGTTTCCGCCGCCGCCGAGGGACTTCGATCCGCCAGCGGCGCTTTGGCAGAGTTCTGACGTCGTACGAGGCGGTGATGGTTCCGCAAGTGCTGCTGCTGTCGGCTCTTCCTACCAGGCCGCGGAGCCCTTGTACAGTGCCCCACCGAACGGACCCAGCCATGTGTCCGGCCACTCCCCCCTGCCGGACAGCGCTCCAACTCCCGCGCCAGAGCCGATCCTGACGCCTGTGCTCCCCGACCGTGGCGGAGACGTGGATCTCGATCACGTCTCCGCGCCTCCCGACAAGACTGTGCCCCCGATTCCTGGTCCGCCCGTCGGCCCCGGACCGGGTGGGACTGGTGGGAACCCTCCCAGCTTCCCTGTTGCACCTCTGACTTCGCCGATAATCGGTGGACCGCCGTTGCCGGGCGGCGGCCCGCTGCCCGCAACGCGGGGTCCTGTCGGCAGTGGTGGCAAGGAGGGCGGCATCCCGGTTCCGTCGCCGCGCGATGCCGGCATCGTGGGTGGTCGACAGATCGCTACCAGCGGACCCGGAGCGGGTATCCCGCGAGGCACCGTGATCGGAGCTGAAGGGCCACCCACGGGCGGCGGCCGTGGGATGCCCGGCATGATGGGAGGCGGCTTTGGTGGTGCACACGGCACTACGGCCGGTCCGGCGACTGGTCGGAGACTAGCCGTGGAACCGGGAGGCGTGGTCGGGGGGCGTCAGGCCGCAGCTGGTGGCCAGCCGTTTACCCAAGGCGGGTCGGGCCTTGTCCGCAATGGGGCTGGCGTTGGCGCGGTCGGCCATGGCAGCACCGTTTCCCAGACTCTGAGTAGACGGGGTGGAGACCAGAGGGGCTCCAGGCCCGATTACCTGGACGAGGACGAAGAGACCTGGCAGGACAACCGACGCGTTGTTCCACCAGTGATCGACTGAGCAGAACGGACGTTGACGGGATGCGCACGCGGAAGGTGGCCTCGGCCCTTGCCGGTCTGCTGCTGGTTTGGGTCGCGACGCTGCCAGCGCACGCGGGAACAGTCCGACCCAAGCAGTGGCATCTCGATGTCATGAAGGCCACCGACATCTGGAAGCTCAGTACAGGCAAGGGCGTCACCGTTGCAGTGATTGACACCGGTGTCGCTCGCATCCCTGAGCTCGAAGGGCAAGTACTGCCCGGCAAAGACTTTGCGCCGGACCCGATTGACGGTGATGAACGCACGGACTACAAGAATCACGGTACGGGCATGGCTGCGCTCATCGTCGGCACCGGGAAGGGGCCGGGTGGAGTGGAAAGTGCATTCGGCTTGGCGCCCGATGCCAAGATTCGATCGCTGCGGGTGGACATGAACGGAAATGGTGTCTCTGCAAATAACACTTTGGCTGACGCCATTCGGTTTGCGGCAGATTCCGACGCGAAGATCCTCAATATTTCTCTGGGTTGGAGTGACGGTGAGCAGCTGAGGGGGGCTGTTAAATACGCGCTGAACAAGGGCAAATTGATCTTCGCTGCCTCTGGTAACGATGGGGGAACACAACTCAATTATCCAGCCGGTGTTCCCGGTGTGGTCGGCGTTGGCGCCGTCGATGCCGACGGCGCCGCCACCCAGGAGTCGACGCACAACGCTGCGGTGGACATGGCTGCCCCCGGGGTCGACATCCTTGGCGCATGCGACGGCAGTACGGGGCTTTGTAACAGCCACGGCACCAGCGACGCCACAGCCCTGGCCTCCGCCTCCGCCGCCCTCCTCTGGTCCGCCCACCCCACCTGGACCAACAACCAGATCCTCCGCGTCCTTCTCAACACCGCCGGCAAGCCCGTCGACGGTGCCCAGCGGAACGACTACATCGGCTACGGCGTCGTCCGACCCCGCGTCGCGCTGCCCACCCCCGGCGACCCCGGTCCGCCGGACGTCTACCCCCTCCCCGATCTCGCCGCCGCCGGGGCCGGCACCCCCCCTCCCGGGGGAAAGATCACGCCATCGCCTGCGCCGCAGCCCCAAGCTGCGGTAAAAAAGTCCGACGGTGGCGGTCCGCCCTGGATCGCCCTCGGACTCGGAGCCTGCGTTGTCATCGGTGGAGCCGTCACCGCGGTCGTCGTACGCCGGGCCAAGCGCTGACCTGACCCGACCCCGAGGGGAGTGCACGGTATGTCCTTCGAAGAGGAGTGGTCCGCCGCCCGCGCCACCGCCGCGGCCAACATCTCCATGCGCCTCAACCAGGCAGCCTCCCCCGCCTCCGGCGCCGACCTGGAGCTGAACCAGGACCACATCGGCGCCGTCGGCAGCGAGGCGTACAAGCTCCACTCCCGTCTCCAGACCGACGGCAAGCACGCCGCCACCGCCTCCGGCGAGGCGGCCGGTGCGCTCTCGCGGGAGGGCTTCGCCAGCGGGGCCGCCCTCGCCAAGGCGAACAGCCGCTGGGAGAGCCAGGTCAAGACACTCGTCTCCGCCTGCGCGCAGATCTCCAACGGCCTCAACTACTCCCTCTCCTCCCACGCCAAGGACGAGCAGCACCTCTACGCCGAGTTCACCGCCTCCAAGATCGACGAGTACCTCAAGTAGGGAAAGGCACGCGGCCGTGCTGACGTACGAGAACGTCCTGAACGCCCCCATCGACAAGCTCGCCACCGCCGTCCGCGACTGGCAGGCGATGGCCGCCAAGCTGGAGGAACTGGCCGAGGCCGCCCGCAGCGGGATGAAGGCCAAGTCCGACCAGGCCCAATGGAGCGGGGTCACCGCCGGTGTGGCACGGCCCTTCGTCGACAAGACGGCCAAGGAGTTCCAGGACGCGGCCAAAGAAGCCAAGGGCATCCATCAAGCGCTCACCCAGGGCCACGACACCTTCAAAACCTCCCGCGACCAGCTGAGGAAGATCGCCGAGGAGGAGGCCCCCGCCGCGGGCTTTCAGGTCGACGCGAAGGGGAAGGTCGCACCGGTACCCCTTACCTCCGCCGCGGACCGCAACGCGGCCCGGCACGATTTCGACTACCAGCAGTCCCTCCGCGTCAACCAGGGGCTGTGGCAGGCGAAGATCGATGCCCTCATCGACGCCTGTGACGACGTGGACCAGTCGCTGACCCGCCTGCTCAACGCCAACGTCGCCGAGGACCACAACTTCAGTGCTCCGAGGTACTCCGGCCTCGCCGCCGAACAGGCCGGCCGCGCGACCGACCTCGCGAGGAAGGGCCGCGACCTCTCACACGCCGAGCTCGCGGAACTCAACGAACTCCTGGCCGACAACGCCAAGGTCCCGGAGTTCTCCACCGCCTTCTACGGGAACCTCGGCCCCAAGGGCGCACTCCAGTTCTTCGGCACCATGGCGACCGACACCTACGAGTACGGAAAGCTCGACGAGCAGCGGCTGAAGGACGTCCAGGAGCTCCAGCAGAACCTGGGCCTCAACCTCGCCACGGCCACCCGCTCCACCACCGAACCGCACCTCCCCGACAGCTACGCGGCGGAGCTGCGCCGACTGGGCACCCAGCCGATCCCCCTGGCCCGCTACGACCAGAACCCGCCGTACGGGTACCAGCTGCTCGGCGGGATCATGCGCTACGGGAACTACGACCCGAAGTTCCTGGTCCCGATCGCCGAGCACGCGACGCAGATCCACGCCAAGAACCCGGACTTCTTCACCGGAACCCGCCAGCTCAACGGCTACGGCAAGAACATGCTGAACCCCTCCGGGATCAACGGTGCCGGCTACGACCCGGTGGTGAGCTTCCTGGAGGCCCTCGGCCACAGCCCGGAGGCGTCGGCCCAGTTCTTCGACCCGGAGCGCACGCACCTTCCCTCGTACAACGAGGACGGGACGCCACGCGCGGGCGACGCCGACCTAGGCAAGGACGCCAAGGGAAAGCCGATCGCCAGCTACCTCGACTTCTTCGCCAACGAGAAGTACCACTCCGCCATCGACACGGAGGGCATGAACCCCGACGACCTGAACAAGGTCAACAACTACATGCCCGACGCCCTGGGGCATGCCTTGGAAGCGGCCACTCTCGGCCACGCCTGGGACGACCCCAAGCCGGAACTGCACCGGACTGTGGTGGGGGCGCACGTCATGGAGGCAGTAGCGCTGAAATACGGCGGAGACGCCGGACTGCTCAAGCATCAGGAGATCCTCGCGGACAGCCTGGGGAACATCACCGCCGGATACATCGACGACGTGAACAAGGGGCTCAGCAACGAAGGGGAAGACAGCGTCTTCGCCCCTTCGGCTGGAGATCGGCAAGCCCATGCGCAGCTCGCACGCAGCGAAGCCCGTGACCTCTTGGCCGCCCTGGGGCAGCACCCTGATGCCTATGCAACGGTGTCAACCGCTGAACGTGTCTACTCAGCGAGTGTGCTGGAGAGCCAAGGAGTGCATGATGGCGTGATCGACGAGGGCCGCGCCCGGGCAACGATCCGGACCAGCGCCGAGGTGCAGGGCATTCTCGACGAATCCCGGGCGGAACAGGTCAAGGGCGTCGGGGAGAAGAAGCACGAGGCGTACGAGAAGGCACACGAGCAGAGCTCCTCTTGGGTCGAGTTCGGCACCACGGCCGCCATTGCGGCCGGCGTCGCCTTCCTGCCCGCTACGGCGGCTGCGGCAGGCGTGGCGGCGGTCGCCGTCCCCCTGGCAGTGGATACGGGTACGGGACTTGTGGAACAGGCTGCCGGGCAGGTCATCGGCGAGTGGTCGGACGAGGCCAAGGAGAAGCACAAGGACAAGATCGACGGCGAGACGCATGACACCAACAAAGCGATGTTCCAGGCGGGAGAGCACAGTGCCGAGGCGCCCATGAGGGCGTTCATGGCCCGACATGACGTCGCACCCCACAGTGACTTCGGAAACGATTTCATCGAGTCGATGCGCCTCGGCTACGAACAGGGCAACTCCATTAGCCGTCAGCAGGGCCACGAGTCACAGACCAAGGGTGTCAAGTGAACCGCCGAAGGGCGAGGCGCCCCCTGGGAGGCGCGATCCTCTTCGCCGCTGCGACGGTGGCTTGTTCAGGTGGAACGGCGGAGCGGCCGGCCCCCGTGCCGACCGTGACGAGGGTTGCTGCCGATCAGGTCTGTGCCGGGCTGTTTCCCGGTGACGGAGGCAGGGCGCTGGAGCGGGTCCTCGAATCCAAGGAGTTCCTGCTCCGGAACGAGAAGCGGGACCCAGACGTCAGGGACGTGGCGCAGGCGATGGAGAACGCGTACAGGTCTGGCGACAAGATTCGCCAGATGCCTCAGTCGACTTGCGAGGTTGCGGGGTCGGGAGGGCGCCAGTACATCCCGTCGGCGATGGTCCGTTTCACGGCCTCAAGTAAGCGGGACCGTTTCGACCTCGGCGGCCAGGGTGTTCAGGTGTCCACTCGGGAACGGAAGCTCGTCTACCTCGAGTACGACTGTGTCAGCCCCCGCGTAGGGTCCACTCCGGACATTCCCCTGCGGGTCAGGGTGCTGTTCCAGGAGCGATGGCAGGAGAGTAAAGGCGAGGAAGTCCTCCGCCCCGACTATCTAGCCATCACCCACTCCGCCGCCCTCGCCGTGGCGAAGGAGTTGCGGTGTGTGGACGACGGCGGGCTCCCCGCCCGGGCCGCCGAACTGCCGGCGGGCTGAGGGCCGCTCGGGGGATGGTTCCCCGGGCGGCCCCTCGACGCCTCGCGGAGGCCGTGACCGGAATCGAACCGGCGTAACTCGCTTTGCAGGCGAGTCCCTCAACCACTCGGGCACACGGCCGTGCTGTGGTGCACTGGGGGCGACGCTACGGGCGTCCCCGGCCGTCCGGAAGAGGGGCGCGAGGCGTGCAATGTGACTGCCATGTCGCGTTCACACGGGACCTTCGGCCTAGGTCGGGCGGACCCCTCGGGATGGGACCAATTGACAGGGGCGTGTCCTGGTCGCGCACCTTACTCTGGGGCGATGAGCGCTCTTGAACCCCGGATAGCAGAGTCCTCCGCCGCCCCGCCCCGGCCGCCGGGCGGCGGCATTCTGGGGCCGGCCTATCGGACGCTGAGCGTCGGGATCATCTCCGTGATCTTCCTCGTCGCCTTCGAGGCCACCGCCGTCGGGACCGCGATGCCCGTCGCCGCGCGGGAGCTGGACGGGATCGGGCTCTACGCCTTCGGGTTCTCCGCCTACTTCACCACCAGCCTCCTCGGCATGGTCCTCTCCGGCCAGTGGGCCGACCGGCAGGGGCCGTTGCGGCCGCTGGCCGTGGGGATCGGGGGGTTCGCCGCCGGGCTGGTGTGTTCCGGGACCGCCACCGTCATGGGGGTGTTCGTGCTGGGGCGGGCCGTGCAGGGGTTCGGGGGCGGGCTGGTCATCGTCGCGCTGTACGTCGTCGTCAGCCGGGCCTACGAGGAGCGGCTGCGGCCCGCGATCATGGCGGCCTTCGCCGCGAGCTGGGTGGTGCCGTCCATCGTCGGGCCGCTGGCCGCCGGGACGGTCACCGAGCGGCTCGGCTGGCGGTGGGTGTTCCTGGGGATCCCCGTGCTGGTCGTCGTACCGCTGATCGTGGCGCTGCCGGCGATCCGGCGGACCGCCTCCGGGCCGGTGGACACCGGCGGGGCGGCGCCCGCCGGGTTCGACCGGCGGCGGATCCGGCTGGCCCTCGGGATCTCGGTGGGCGCCGGGCTGCTCCAGTACGCCGCCCAGGACCTGCGGTGGCTGTCGCTGCTGCCCGGCGCCGTCGGCGTGGCCCTGCTGGTGCCGGCGGTGCGGGGGCTGCTGCCGCGCGGGACGTACCGGGCGTGGCGCGGGCTGCCGTCCGTGGTGCTGCTGCGCGGGGTGGCGGCCGGGGCCTTCATCGGGGCGGAGAGCTTCGTGCCGCTGATGCTGGTCACCCAGCGCGGGCTCAGCCCGACCCTGGCCGGGTTCTCGCTGGCGCTCGGCGGGGTCACGTGGGCGACGGGTTCGTGGGTGCAGTCACAGGCGCGGACGGAGCCGTACCGGGAGCGGCTGATGGTGGCGGGGATGCTGATGGTGGCGCTGGGGATCCTCGCGGCTCCGGCGGTGCTGGTGGAGTCGGTGCCGGTGTGGACGCCGGCCGTGGCGTGGGCCGTGGGCTCCCTGGGAATGGGGCTGGTGATCGGCTCGACGAGCGTGCTGCTGCTGAAGCTGTCGGCGCCGGAGGAGGCGGGCGCGAACTCCGCCGCGCTCCAGATCTCCGACGCGCTGGCCAACGTGGTGCTGCTGGCGGCCGTCGGGGCGGCGTTCGCCGCGCTGGGCGGGGGAGCGGTGGGGGCCGGGCACCTGACCGGCACGCCGGGTGGCGTCTCGCGTCCGGCGGCGTTCCTGGTGGTCTTCCTCCCGATGGCCTGCGTCGCGCTGGTCGGCGCCTGGGTGGCGACCCGGCTGCAGGAGCGCCCGGCGGCGAAAACCGGCTGAGCGGCGGGCGGGTCCGCCGTGGGCTGCGCGGATGAACGAACTGGTCATCCGGCTCTCCGAGACCGAGCACGCGGAACTGGCCGATCTCGCCGACGCCACCGGCTCCACGCCCGAGGAGCACGCCGTGGCGGCCGTACGGGACCACCTGCGCCGGGAGCGCGCCCGCGTCGCCGCCACCGCGGAGCGCCTGGCCCTCCTGCACGCCCCCTGCTGAAGCGGCTCGGCGCATGACGGGGCAGGCGCAAGCCGTGAGCCGCGGGGGCGGCGACGCAGCTCCCCACCGCCCGGCCGTCCCGGGCGCCGCCGCCACTGTGCCGCCGCCGGGGCGCGGGCTCGTGGCCGGTGCCGGGGACGCGGCTGTCCCGAGTCCGTGGGTCGGCGGCGCCCTGGCCGTCTCGGGTGCGGCCGGTGCCGGTGACGCGGCTGCCCCGGGCCCGTCGGTCGGCGGGGTCCCGGCTGTCCCGGGCGCCGCCGCTGTGCCGCCGCCCGAGCCCGGTCCCGTGGCCGTAAGCGCGGCCGGTGCCGGCGACGTGGTTGCCCCGAGCCCGTCGGCCGGCGAGCTCCCGGCCGTCCCGGCCGCGCCCGGTGCCGTGCCCCCGCCCCGTGCCGGAGGCCGGAGCTCCGGTGTCACGGCAGCCGGCGCCCCCGAGCCGGGCGGGCCCGGGGTCCGGTACCTCACGCTCGCCGAGGTGCTCGGGCTCGCCCGGTACGCCTGCCTCGTGCAGGACCAGCCGGTCGAGGTGCGGGCCCCCGGGCTGCTGGAGTCCGCCGTGCACCGGCCTCGGGCCGCTGGGGGCCCCTCGCAGCGGTAGCTGGGGGAGTTTGGCGTACCCGCCTACACCGGGCTCCACGAGCAGGCCGCCGCCCTGCTGCACGGCATCGCCACGAACCACCCCCTCGTCGACGGGAACAAGCGCACCGCCTGGCTCGCCGCCGCGACCTTCCTCGCCCTGAACGGGGCCGATCCGGCCGCCGTCGACCAGGACGCGGCGTACGACCTGGTGGTCGCCGTGGCCTCCGGGGTCCTCGCCGAGGTGCCCGTGATCGCCGACGGGCTGCGGGAGTTGCTCGCGGTGTGACGCTCGCCGCACTGCCCGAGGTCACGGGCCTGTCCCCCCGCGGGCGGTGCCGCGGCGCGGGTAAGGTGGCCCGGTTGTCCTGAGTACGACGTACGACCGCCGCCGAGAGCCCGAGCCGGAGACCGTGACTACTACCGCCTCCCACCACCTCTCACCCGCCTTCCCCGGCCGTGCGCCGTGGGGCACCGCCAGCAAGCTGCGTGCCTGGCAGCAGGGGGCGCTGGAGAAGTACATCCAGACCCAGCCCCGGGATTTCCTCGCCGTCGCCACCCCCGGCGCCGGCAAGACCACCTTCGCGCTGACCCTGGCCTCCTGGCTGCTGCACCACCACGTGGTGCAGCAGGTGACCGTGGTCGCGCCGACCGAGCACCTGAAGAAGCAGTGGGCGGAAGCCGCCGCCCGCATAGGCATCCGGCTCGACCCGGACTACTCCGCCGGGCCCCTGAGCAAGGACTACCACGGCGTCGCCGTCACCTACGCCGGTGTCGGCGTACGCCCCATGCTGCACCGCAACCGCTGCGAGCAGCGCAAGACCCTGGTGATCCTGGACGAGATCCACCACGCGGGCGACTCCAAGTCCTGGGGCGAGGCGTGCCTGGAGGCGTTCGACCCGGCGACCCGCCGCCTGGCCCTGACCGGCACCCCGTTCCGCTCCGACACCAACCCGATCCCGTTCGTGACGTACGAGGAGGGCAACGACGGCATCCGCCGCTCCTCCGCCGACTACACGTACGGCTACGGCAACGCCCTCGGCGACGGGGTCGTCCGGCCCGTGATCTTCCTGTCCTACAGCGGCAACATGCGCTGGCGCACCAAGGCGGGCGACGAGATCGAGGCCCGCCTCGGCGAGCCGATGACCAAGGACGCCATCTCGCAGGCGTGGCGCACGGCGCTGGACCCGCGCGGCGACTGGATGCCGAATGTGCTGCGCGCCGCCGACCAGCGGCTGACGGAGGTCCGCAAGGGCATCCCGGACGCGGGCGGCCTCGTCATCGCCTCCGACCAGGACTCGGCCCGCGCCTACGCCAAGCTCATCCGGGAGATCACCGGGACGAAGGCCACCCTCGTGCTGTCCGACGACGCGGGCGCCTCGAAGCACATCGACACCTTCAGCGCGAACGACGACCGCTGGATGGTCGCGGTGCGGATGGTGTCCGAGGGCGTCGACGTGCCCCGCCTCGCGGTGGGCGTGTACGCGACGACGATCTCGACCCCGCTGTTCTTCGCGCAGGCCGTCGGCCGCTTCGTGCGATCGCGCAGGCGCGGCGAGACGGCGTCCGTGTTCCTTCCGACGATCCCCTACCTGCTCGGCTTCGCCAACGAGATGGAGGTCGAGCGCGACCACGTCCTCGACCGGCCGAAGAAGGCGGGCGAGGACGACGACCCGTACGCCGAGTCCGAGAAGGAGATGGAGGAGGCGAACCGGCAGGAGGACGAGGACACCGGGGAGGACGAGCAGATGTCCTTCGAGGCCCTCGAATCCGACGCCGTCTTCGACCGGGTCCTCTACGACGGCGCCGAGTTCGGTATGCAGGCCCACCCGGGCAGCGAGGAGGAGCAGGACTACCTCGGCATCCCGGGCCTGCTGGAGCCGGACCAGGTCCAGCTGCTGCTCCAGAAGCGGCAGTCGCGGCAGATCGCGCACAGCCGGCGCAGGCCGGACGCGGAGGCGGATCTGCTGGAGCTGCCGGCCGAGCGGCGGCCGGTGGTTTCGCACAAGGAGCTGCTGGAGCTGCGCAAGTCGCTGAACACGATGGTGGGCGCGTACGTCCACCAGAGCGGCAAGCCGCACGGGGTGATCCACACCGAGCTGCGCCGGGTGTGCGGCGGGCCGCCGAGCGCGGAGGCGACGGCGGGGCAGCTGAAGGAGCGGATCAAGAAGGTGCAGGAGTGGGCCACCCGGATGCGGTGAGCGGCCGCCCCTGAAACGGGAAGCGGGGTCCGTGCGCGGCTGCGCACGGACCCCGCTCCTATGTCCTGTGGGTCAGGAGGTGACGCGGCGACGCCGGCCGGTGCCGGCGACCAGGGCCGCACCCATGGCGAGGGCCACACCGCCGGCGCCGAGCGCCCAGGTGGTGGCGGCGTCCGCGCCGGTCTCGGCGAGCTGGCCACCGGCGGTGGTGCCGGTGCCCGTGGTGCCGCCGGTGGTGTGGTCGACGATCGGCGTGGTGGTGCCGCCGCCGTTCGGCTTGGTGTCGTTGCCGCCACCGGTGTGGGTGCCGCCGGTGTCGCCACCGGTGTTACCGCCCGTGTGGCCACCGGTGTTGCCGCCCGTGTTGCCGCCGCCGTTGGTGCTGCCGGAGACGATCTTCGACTCGGCCCAGGCGGTGCCCGAGTAGACGTTCTCGTCCACGTTGCTGCCGCCGGCCACCGCGATGGCGATGTTGCCCTGCGGCGCGCCCGCGTTGAACTTGACGCGGACCTGGAGGCTCAGCTGCTTGGCCGGGATCTCCACGTCGTCGGTCAGCAGGGCGACGGGGGTGCCCTCGTCGCTGATGACCTGGACGTCGTGCCAGCCGCCCTGGTAGTAGAGCTGGACGTGGACGTCCTTGGCGCTGAGCTTCTGCGCCTCGTCGGCGACGGCCAGGACGAGCACGTAGCTCTCCTGCGCCTTGCCCTTGGAGTTGTCGACCTTGACGGTGATGTTCGTCCAGTCGCCGCCGGCCTTGAAGGAGGACGGGACGCCGCCCAGGCCGAGGACCGGGCCGGTGGGCGCGAGGTCGTCCTCGTCCACCGGGGCGGGGGCCGGCTTGGCCGGAGCCGGGGCCGGCTTCTCGGCGGCGGGCTTGGCGTCCTTCGCCGGGGCCGGGGTCTCGACGGCCGGCTTCGCCGTGTCCGCGGCCGGGGCGGCCGGGGTCTCGGCGGCGGCGGAGTCGCCCTTGGGAGCCGCGTCCGGAGTGGTGACGGCGGTGTTCTTGGCCTCGTCGGCCATCGCGGGCGTGGCCATGAGGACCGTCGGGCCCACGACTGCGGCGGCCGCGACGACCGCCATGCGCTTCAGGTTCACGATTGCTTCTCCCCCTGTGTGGCTGCGGGAGCCTCGTGTCCCCGCCCGCCCCCCAGATCTTTTTGAACGTGATCAGCGCTCACAGTAGTAGAGGGGTCAGTTGATTTTCGAAGGGAATACATCACGAATCGGTAGAGGCACGCGACGAAATCCGCGTAAAACGCCAGGAGGCGACCGGATTCTGGACGAGGTCTTCCGCTGAGCGGACCCGCTCGCTACTGTCCCCGCATCGAACGCCCCGTGGCAGCGCCGCCGCGGGAGCGCAGCCGGTGCCATGGCCGCTACCGGCGGCCTCTCCGTGCGTCGCCGAGGGACCGGCAGCGCTGCGTTTCATGAGAGTCACCGCCGTCCACCGACGACACAGTAGGGAGAGGCGTCGTGACCGCGGAAACCTCCCAGACTCTCGACCGAGGGCTGAGAGTCCTCAAGCTGCTCGCCGACACCGACCACGGGCTGACCGTGACCGAGCTCTCCAACCGGCTCGGCGTCAACCGCACGGTGGTCTACCGGCTGCTCGCCACGCTGGAGCAGCACGCCCTGGTCCGCCGCGACCTCGGCGGCCGTGCCCGCGTGGGGCTCGGCGTGCTGCGGCTGGGCCGGCAGGTCCACCCGCTGGTGCGGGAGGCCGCCCTGCCCGCCCTGCGCTCCCTCGCCGAGGACATCGGGGCCACCGCGCACCTGACCCTCGTGGACGGGACGGAGGCGCTCGCCGTGGCCGTCGTCGAGCCCACCTGGACGGACTACCACGTCGCCTACCGGGCCGGCTTCCGCCACCCGCTGGACCGCGGCGCGGCCGGCCGGGCCATCCTGGCCGCCCGTCAGGGCTCCCTCATCGAGCCGGGCTACACCCTCACCCACGGCGAACTCGAAGCGGGCGCGAGCGGCGCCGCGGCGCCGCTGGTCGGCATCACCGGCCTGGAGGGCAGCGTGGGCGTCGTGATGCTCGCCGACGCCGTACCGGAGCGGGTCGGCCCGCGCGTGGTCGACGCGGCCCGCGAGGTCGCCGACGCCCTGCGCTGACGGCGGCGCGGTCCGGAGGGTCCGGGTCGGTAGATTGACCGGGTGCTCTCTCGCCTCACACGTCTGCCGCGCCCCACCGCCCTCGCCGTCTGCGCCGCGCCCGTCCTGGCGCTGTTCGCCGTCGCGGCCCTCGCCCCGCTGCCGTTCGTGGTGGCCGTCCCGGGGCCCACGGCCGACGTACTGGGCTCCGACCAGGGCAAGCCGGTCATCACCGTCACCGGCGCCCCGGTCCGGGAGACCAGGGGCCAGCTGCGCATGACCACCATCCGGGCCACCGGCCCCTCCTCGACGATGCGGCTGCACCAGCTCGTCGACCACTGGTTCCGCGGTGACGAGGCGGTCATGCCCCGCGAGGCGGTCTATCCCTCCGGCGGAAGCGACCAGCAGATCGAGCAGCACAACCTGGAGGAAATGACCGCCTCGCAGTCGTCCGCCAAGGACGCCGCGCTCGGCTACCTCCACAAGGACCCCAACTCGGTCAAGGTCGACCTCAACCTCGCCGACGTCGGCGGCCCCAGCGCCGGCCTGCTCTTCACCCTCGGCATCGTGAACAAGATCGACGGTGACGGAAGCGGCGGCGACCTCACCGGCGGCCGCACCATCGCCGGTACGGGAACCATCAGCGCGGACGGGACGGTCGGCGCGGTCGGCGGGGTCGGCCTGAAGACCCAGGCCGCCCGCCGCGACGGGGCGAGCGTCTTCCTCGTCCCGAAGGCCGAGTGCGCGGACGCGAAGTCCGAGCTGCCCGCCGGGCTTCAGCTGGTGCCCGTCACCTCGCTGTCGGATGCGGTGAACGCTCTGCGGGCGCTGAACCGGGGGCAGGGCGTTCCGTCCTGCTGACGGGGGCCGGCTGCCTGGTGTCCATCTCCCGCCAGGCGGGGAACAGGAGCGGGCTCAGCGTGGTCAGGAAGTAGACGCCGCCGAAGGCGAGGAGGGCCCGGGTGATGCCGAAGCCGTCCACCAGGAGGCCCGCCGCGAGACCGCCCACCGGCATGGCCAGCTCGCAGCCCGCCGTGGTCACCCCGGAGACCCGGCTGCGCAGTTCCTCGGGCACCCGCTCGTAGATGACGGTCGTCAGGATGGGGTTCAGCATCCCCGCGCCCAGGCCCGCCAGGGCCATGGTCACCGCGAGGGGGAGCGGGGTGCCGGTGAGGGCGGCGACCACGTAGCGGGTGGCGCCGGAGACGAGGAAGGCGGCCGCGAACACCGCCCGGCGCGGGAAGCGTTCGCCCCACACCCCGTAGAGGAGCGCGCCGAGCACGGCGAAGCCGCCGAAGAGGGAGATCATCAGGCCGAGGGTGGTGGCGCCGCCGAGGTCCTCGCGGCCGTGGACCGGCAGGAGGACGGAGGACCAGCCCTGGTCCAGGCCGTTGGTCGTCATCACCATGAAGGTGACGCCCAGCAGGAGGCGGGAGCCGGTCAGGAAGCGCCAGCCCTCGGCGAGTTCGGCCCGGTAGACGGCGAACGAGGGCCGGCCGAGGCCGCGCTGGGGTTCGGCGGCCGGGACCCCGCGCAGGAAGGCGGAGACCAGCAGGGCGGAGACCGCGAAGGTGGCGGCGTCCACCAGCAGGACGGTCTCCGCGCCGAGGACGGCGATGAGCAGGCCGGCCACCGCCGCCCCGGTCATCCGGGCTCCGCGCGAGACGCCGTCGTAGAGGCTGGCCGCCCGGGCGACGGTGGTTCCCGCGTGCTCGGCGAGGCTGGGCAGCAGCACCGAGCGGGCGGTCATGCCGGGGGTGTGCACGAGGCCGCCGAGGGCCATGCACGCGCACAGCATCCAGAACTCCAGCAGCCCCGCGTAGTGCAGCAGCGGGATCGCGCCGACCGAGGCGGCGCAGACCACGTCGGAGACGGCGGAGACCCGGCGGCGGCCGAGCCGGTCGATGACCGGGCCGCCGACCAGGGCCGCGACGATGACGGGCAGGGTGGCGCAGAAGGCGACGGCGCCGGCCCGTCCGGCGCTGCCCGTGGTCTGGAGCACGAACCACGGGACGCCGATCAGGGTGAGCGAACTCCCGGCGATGGAGACGGTGTTGGCGGCGAGGACGGCTGCGAAGGGGCGCCGGCTCATGCGGCGTGCCGGTGGACGCGGGCGTGGAGGTGCTCGGGGCGCATCAGGCGGGTCCCGGCGGAGACCAGGGCCTCACCGAGCCGGTCGCGCAGGGCGCCGGGCGTGGCGGGGCGGGCCGCCGGGGCGGCTTCGTGGGCGAGGCGCCACGCGGCGGCCTCGGCGGCGAGTTCGGCGGTGCGGGCGGCGTGTATCCGGGCGTGCGGGAAGGCGTGCATGGCAGGACTCCTTCGTCGGCGGGCGCGAAAGGGGAGAGGGGCTGGCCGGGGGGCGGGGGGGGGCTACGCGCGGTCGCGGCGCGGGAAGGCGTGCGTGTGGACGCGGACCGTCGCGGTGTCCTCGGCGGCCGGCAGGTCGCGGTAGCTGTTCACCAGGTCGTGCATCTTGTGGATCAGTTCGGTGGCCTGATCGGGCGTCAGGCGGAGCGTGAAGTCGCTCATGTCCGTCGCGGAGCGCCAGGGGCGCGGCCAGGAGTGGGAGTCGCCGAGCCAGGTGCTGAGCTCCTGGGTGTGGATGGTGGCGATCTCGTGGAGGAAGGCGTCGGCGGCGCCGCGCGTCTGCGGGTCGGCCTCGTCGTACATCAGCGACTCGTCGAAGGCCGTGCCCTGGTGGACCGCCCGCCACCAGCGTTCGCGGCCCTTGCCGTGGCCGGGGGCGTCCTCGACGAAGCCGTGGGCGGCGAGCTGGCGCAGGTGGTAGCTGGTGGAGCCGCTGGACTCGCCGAGCCGCTCGGCCAGCTGGGAGGCGGTGGCCGGTCCCTCGTGGCGCAGGGTGGCCAGCATCCGCATGCGCAGCGGGTGGGCGAGGCCGCGCAGGGAGCGGGCGTCGAGCGTGCGGACGTGGGGCTGCTGGGACGCGGCGGGCTGCCGGGGCTCCCCGGCGGCGTTCGTTTCGGGCATGGCACCACCGTAGGGCTTGCAAAGAGTTCTATGCAAGGGTTTCTTTGCAAGTCTTTCTTTGGAAGCCGGCTTCGGGGGCCGGGAGGCGTACGCCGCTCAGCGGTCCCCGGCCGCCTGCTCCACCAGCGGGATGATCCGCAGCGGCACCGGGTTCTCCATGACGATCGCCGTCGACGCGCGGACGATCCCCCCGAAGCCGACCACCCGGTCGATGACCCGCTGGAGGTCGGCGTTGGACCGCGCCACCAGCCGGCACAGCATGTCCCCGTGCCCGGTCGTCGTGTGCAGCTCCAGCACCTCCGGGACCCCGGCCAGGTGGGCCCGTACGTCCGCGCCCTGGCCCTGCTTGATCTCCAGCGTGGCGAAGGCGGTGACCGGATAGCCCAGGGCCGTCGGGTCCACCTGGGGCCCGAATCCGCGGATCACCCCGTTCGCCTGGAGCCGGTCCAGCCGTGCCTGCACCGTGCCCCGCGCCACCCCGAGCCGGCGCGACGCCTCCAGGACCCCGATCCGGGGCTCCCGGGCCAGCAGCACGATCAAGCGTCCGTCGAGCTCGTCGATAGCCATGGAAACCTTCCCTCGATCGGCTGGTCATCCTGTACAGATCCTTCAGTCATCCTCGGGCTCCGCTGGGCAGTATGTACAGCAGAAATCGAAACTATTGCGCAGCTTGTGGAACGGCGGGACGCTGCGCACATGACTGAGACCCTGGACACCACCCCGCAGACCGCGCGCGAGGCAGACCCCTTCCCGGTGAAGGGCATGGACGCGGTCGTCTTCGCCGTCGGCAACGCCAAGCAGGCCGCGCACTACTACTCGACCGCCTTCGGGATGAAGCTCGTCGCCTACCGCGGACCGGAGAACGGCAGCCGCGAGACCGCCAGTTACGTCCTGACCAACGGCTCCGCCCGCTTCGTCCTGACCTCGGTCATCAAGGCGACGACCGACCACGGCCGCTTCCTCGCCGAGCACGTCGCCGAGCACGGCGACGGGGTCATCGACCTCGCCATCGAGGTCCCGGACGCGCGCGCCGCCTACGCGTACGCCGTCGAGCAGGGCGCCCGCGGGCTGGACGAGCCGCACGAGGTCAAGGACGAGCACGGCACGGTGGTCCTGGCCGCGATCGCCACGTACGGCCAGACCCGCCACACCCTCGTCGAGCGCGTCGACTACACCGGCCCCTACCTGCCGGGCTACATGGCCGTCGCCCCGCTGGTCGAGCCGCCGGCCAAGCGGACGTTCCAGGCGATCGACCACTGCGTCGGCAACGTCGAACTCGGCCGGATGAACGAGTGGGTCTCGTTCTACAACAAGGTCATGGGCTTCACGAACATGAAGGAGTTCGTGGGCGACGACATCGCGACCGAGTACTCGGCGCTGATGTCGAAGGTCGTCGCGGACGGCACCAAGAAGGTGAAGTTCCCGATCAACGAGCCGGCGATCGCGAAGAAGAAGTCGCAGATCGACGAGTACCTGGAGTTCTACAACGGGCCGGGCGTGCAGCACATCGCGCTGGCGTCGAACGACATCGTCGCGACCGTGCGGAACATGCGGGCGGCCGGGGTGGAGTTCCTGTCCGTGCCGGACGCGTACTACGACACCCTCGGCGAGTGGGTCGGCGACACGCGCGTGCCGATCGACGAGCTGCGCGAGCTGAAGATCCTCGCGGACCGGGACGAGGACGGCTACCTGCTGCAGATCTTCACCAAGCCGGTGCAGGACCGGCCGACGGTGTTCTTCGAGATCATCGAGCGGCACGGGTCGATGGGCTTCGGCAAGGGCAACTTCAAGGCGCTGTTCGAGGCCATCGAGCGGGAGCAGGACCGGCGCGGCAACCTGTAGCGGCCAGCGGCCTCCCGGGGGCCCGCCCCCGGGAGGCCCCCCGCGCCTCGACCGCCGGCGGAGCCGCGCACAGCCCCGCCGGCGTACGGGGTCACGGCGTGGACGGGCTCGGTTTCGGGTGGGCCGGAGCCGGCTTCGGCGCCGGCTTCGGCGCCGCCGCCTCCGGCTTCGGCTTGGCCGCGGGGCGCGGCTTCGGGAGGTCCGGGGGGACCCACGGGGTGCGCGGCTGCATGTTCTCCGGGCCCCCCGGCGCCGGCTGGCCGATCGTCGCCAGGGCCTCCTTCGCCAGCGGCCCCCGCAGCGGCGAGAAGTCCGGATTGGTCCGCGCGACCTCCTGAAGGTGGCGCCGCGCCGCCGCCTCGTCCCCGAGCCCCTGCTCGATCACCGCCCGGTGATAGGCGAACTCCGCGCTCCGCAGCCCCGTGTCCGTCGCCTTCTTCGCGTACTCCAGCGCCGCCGTGTCCTCCCCGCCCCGGTGCAGCGCCCACCCCAGGGCGTCGGCCACCTGCACGTTCTTGTGCCGCTCCCACTCCGCCGACAGACGGCGTACCGCCACCGCCGGGTCCCCGTGGTCCGCCTCGAACAGGCCCAGCACCACCTCCTGGTCCACCCCGTCCGCCGCGCTCCGCGCCGCCAGCGCCGACACCGCCTCGTACTGCGCCCGCGCCTCCTGCGGCCGGCCCAGCGCGTCCAGCAGCTCGCCCAGCTCCAGCGCCAGCCGCGGCAGCGGCGTACGCCCCAGCGCCAGCCGGTAGTCCCGCACCGCCTCCCCGCCCCGCCCCAGCGCGGCCAGCGCCCGCGCCCGGCCGCCCAGGGCCTCCGCCTGCGCCGGGTCCGTGCGCCGCGCGGCCTCGTACTGGCGCAGCGCCTCCGCCGGGTCGCCCCGCTCCCAGGCCAGCTCCCCGAGCCGGAACAGCACGTACGCCTTCTCCGCCGGGGACTTCGCCGCCCCGCCGGCCGCCTCCAGCGCCACCACCGCGTCCTCGCGCCAGCCCCGGTCCCGGTAGACCTGGGCCGCCCTCAGGTGCGCGGCCAGGCCCGGCCGCAGCTCCAGCAGCTGGTCCATCGCCTTCTGGGCGCCCTTGTAGTCGCCCAGCCCCGTGTACGCGTCCACCAGGACCGGGTACGCCGTCCAGCGCCGCGGTGCCTGCGCCCGTACCAGCTCGCCCCACTTGCGGGCCGTCGCGAAGTCACCCCGGGCGCCCGCGAGCGCGCCCATGCCCGTCATCGCGTCGAAGTTGCCCTTCTCCGCGGGGCGCACCTCCAGCGACCGCTTCAGGGCCTGCTCCGCCTTGGGGAACCAGCCGGAATCGGCCGTCCGGCGGGCCTGCTCCAGGTACGCCGAGCCGAGCACCGCCCACGAAGCGTCGTCGTCCGGATGGCCGGCGAGCCACTTCTCCCGGTCCGCCACCAGCGCCGTCAGGTCCACCGCCGCCACCGGGGCGCCCATGCCCACCGCCGAGGCGGCCCGCTCGCTCGGCCCGGGCGGCCGGGCGTCGTCGCCCGTCCGGGCGGGGCGGATCAGCAGGGTCGCGGCGATCAGGACCACCGTCACCGCGGCCGCCACCACCGTCTTGCGGCCGGTGAAGGTCACGGGCGGCGCGGGCTGTGCGCAATGCTCGTCGAAACCGTCCATGGGCTCACTGTGCGTCAATATGAAGAGGTCGCCCGGGTGTCCGAAGCCCGTCGCAGCCGTGTTCACACCGATGGCCGCGACTGCCACTCTGGCCCCATGGACGACGATCTCGCCTCCCCGCCCCCCGGTCTCCTCGCACGGCTGCGCGAGGGGCTGCCGCCCGAGGCGGTCCACACCGACCCGCAGGTGACCGCCTCCTACGCCAGCGACATGGCCGGCTTCTGCCCCGCCGGCGCGCCCGCCGCCGTCGTCCTGCCGCGGACCGTGGAGCAGGTGCAGCACGTCATGCGCACCGCCACCGCCCTACGGGTCCCCGTGGTGCCCCAGGGGGCCCGTACGGGCCTGTCGGGGGCCGCCAACGCCTCCGACGGCTGCATCGTGCTCTCCCTGGTGAAGATGGACCGGATCCTGGAGGTCTCCGCCGTCGACCGGATCGCCGTCGTCGAGCCGGGCGTGGTCAACGCGGTCCTCTCCCGGGCCGTCGCCGCCCAGGGCCTGTACTACCCGCCCGACCCCTCCAGCTGGGAGCAGTGCACGATCGGCGGCAACATCGGCACCGCCTCGGGCGGGCTGTGCTGCGTCAAGTACGGGGTCACCGCCGAGTACGTGCTCGGCCTCGACGTGGTCCTCGCCGACGGGCGGCTGCTGCGCACCGGGCGGCGCACCGCCAAGGGGGTCGCCGGCTATGACCTGACCCGGCTCTTCGTGGGCTCCGAGGGCAGCCTGGGCGTGGTCGTGGGCGCCGTCCTGGCGCTGCGGCCGGCGCCGCCGCGGCAGCTGGTGCTCGCCGCCGAGTTCCCCTCCGTCGCCGCCGCCTGCGAGGCCGTCTGTGCCGTGATGGAGGCGGGGCTGGCCCCCTCCCTGCTGGAGCTGATGGACCGCACGACCGTCCGCGCCGTCAACGCCCTCGGCAGGATGGGCCTGCCCGAGAGCACGGAGGCGCTGCTGCTGGCCGCCTTCGACACCCCGGACGCCCCCGCCGCCCTCGCGGCCGTCGGCGAGCTGTGCACGGCCGCCGGGGCGTCCTCCGTCGTCCCCGCCGAGGACGAGGCGGAGTCGGAACTGCTGCTCCAGGCCCGCCGGATGTCGCTGACCGCCCTGGAGACCCTGCGGCCCGCGACGATGATCGACGACGTGTGCGTCCCCCGGTCGCGGCTCGCCGAGATGCTCGACGGCACGGCCGCCATCGCGCGGAAGTTCGACCTGCTCATCGGCGTCTGCGCGCACGCCGGCGACGGCAACACCCACCCGGTGGTCTGCTTCGACCCCGCGGACGAGGACGAGACGCGGCGCGCACGGGAGTCCTTCGACGAGATCATGGCCCTCGGGCTGGCCCTGGGCGGGACCATCACCGGGGAACACGGGGTGGGCGTGCTGAAGAAGGAATGGCTGGCCCGCGAACTGGGACCGGTCGGGCTGGAGATGCAGCGCGCCGTCAAGCACGCCTTCGACCCGCTCGGACTGCTCAACCCCGGCAAGCTGTTCTGACACGTCGCCCCCTTCCCCGCCGCCGCTGCTCACAGCTCACCGTCCGCGGACTCGTCCGAGGGCCACGGATCGCGCAGCCACAGCTCGTCGGCCGGGGTCGGGGTGAGCAGCTCGGCCAGCGCCTCGTCCAGGCCCAGCCGCTCCGCCTCGGTTCCCGGCGGGACCACGCGCAGGGTGCGCTCCAGCCAGGCCGACACGGCCCCGGCGGGGGCGTCCAGGAGGGCGTCGCCGTCGGGGGAGCTGAGCGCCATGCACAGCACGGACTCGTCGTCGATCTTCGTGGGCCAGATCCGGACGTCCCCCTGCCCGCACGGGCGGAACACCCCCTCGACGAGCAGCTCGCGGGCGAAGGTCCAGTTGACCGGGGCGCTCGTGCCGGTGTGGAAGGTGATGTGGACGGCGTAGGGGTCGTCGGGGAGGTAGAGCAGCTTCGCGGGGACGCGGATGCTGCGCTCGGGCGACAGGATCAGCCTGAGCTCCAGTGCGCGCTCGATGACGGAGGGGTGGTGCACGGCGGCCTCACTTCGGTGTGTCGGTGTACGGGCGCGGGACGCGGATCGCCCCACGGGGGAAGGGAGCGCCGATGTGCCCGGGTATGACGCGACTTCCGGGACCGGATTCGAGGTTGGCCGGAATCTGTCGGATGACCGAAATTGAGGGGTTGGGGGGACGGACGGGACCGAGTCGGGGTGAGGTTCGCTCAAAGGCTTGGAATCTGCCGTTACCGGACCTGTCGGGAAGGGGTTCTTGGCTATGGTCCTCCCTTTGGGTCCTCCCCTGCACAAGCCTTGAGCCACGATCGGAGTTGGGGACATTGACGGCCTCCCCTGGTGACGGCGAGCACGCGGCCCGCGAGGGCTACTACCCCGATCCGTCCATCCCCGGCTACGTCCGGTACTGGAACGGCGCCGCCTGGGTCCCGGGTACGAGCCGTCCCGCGCCCGCGCCCGCGCCGGCGGAGGAGACGGGGCCGGTGTTCCTCGACGAGACCTCCGCGACCGAGGCCCTGCCGGAGCCGGCGCCCCGTACGCCGGTACGGGACCACGCGGACGCGGCGCCGTGGCGGCCGGAGGCGGAGCCGGGCGGGGGCTGGCAGGCGGACCCCGTGCACCAGGCGGGCTTCGGCGGGCCCCGCGACGTCCGGGTCTCCTGGGGCGGCCCGGACGTCGGGGCGCCCGGGGACGCCCGCCCCGGCGGCATCTCCCTGGCCCGGCCGGCGGCCGCGGCGGCCCCCGCGGCGGCGGCCGCGCCCGCTGCTGCCGCTGCCGCGCCTGCCGCTTCCGCCGCGGCTGTCGCTCCCGCCGTCCCCGGTGCGCGGCGGTTGCCCGCGCCGGCCGGGGGCGAGGGGGCGGGGATCCTCTCCGCCCGGACGCCGGCCTGGCCCGAGGCCCCGGGCACGGGCGTCTCGGGGCTCACCTCCAGCTGGCCCGAGGCGACACCCCGGGCGGCCACGGCTGCGGCGGCGGCTCCGGCCCGCCCGGCCGGCCCCGGCGAGGGTGCGGAGGCGGGCGCGCGGAGTCCGGCCCCGTCCCGCCCGGCCGCTCCCGCCCGTGCGGCGGGCCCCGCTCCGGAGTCCGCCGGGCCGGCCCCCGACCGTGCGTGGCCCGGCAGCCCTGACCCCGGCCCGGGTGCCGCCCGGGGGCGGGCCGTCACCCCGCAGGCGCCTCCGGCCAGGGGCGCGGCCCGGCCGTGGTCCGAGGCCCCGGCCGCCGAGCCGGGTTCCGGCCGCGCGGGCGCCGCCGCCGGGGCTGAGGGAGCCCCGGGGCGGGAGCGGTCCGACGCCGGGCACGGCCCGGCCCCGGAGGCGGGGCGGGGGGTGCGGCCCGGACCGGCGGGGGGCTCGGCCGCGGAGTGGGCGGCCGCGCGGCCGCTGCCCGACATCACGGAGGCCGACCACGCCCGCGCGTCCGGCGCGGCCCCCGGTGCGCGGGCCGAGGCGCGACGGGCCGACGGGCCACGGTCCGACAGGCAGCCGGAAGTGGCCGTTCCGGTGGGGACCGCCGCGCACGCCCCGTCGTCCGCCGCCCTCGCCGCCGCAGCGGCGGAACGGCTCGTACGGGAGGACGCGCGGGCCGTCTTCGAGCGGATGGCGGAGCGCGCCTCCCGGCCCGCCGGGCTGGTGCGCCGGGGTCTGGCCCGGCTGCTGGACTCCCTGGTCCTCGCCGGGGTGGCCGTTGCCGCCGCGCTGCCCCTCGTACCGGGGGTGACGGCCCACGTCCAGGCCAAGGTCGACGCCGCCCGGGCCAGCGGGCGGACCACCACCGTGTGGCTGCTCGACGCCACCACCGCCGGCCGGCTGGGTCTCGTCCTGGCCGTCGTCCTGCTGTTCGGGGTGGTCTACGAGGCGCTGCCCACCGCCCGCTGGGGCCGCACGCCGGGCAAGAAGCTGTGCGGGGTGCGCGTGCTGGCCACGGCCACCCAGCGCCCGCCCGGCTTCGGCGCGGCCCTGCTGCGCTGGTTCTCGTACGCCCTGCTGGGGCTGCCGGGCAGCCTGTGGTGCCTGGTCGACCGCCCGCGCCGGCAGGCGTGGCACGACAAGGCCGCCCGTACGTACGTGACCCGCTGACCCCCCCCGGCACGGGGCCCGTCGCCCGGACGGACCCCGTGGCGTTGCGGGGTGGGCGGGGCCGGGTTCGACTCGGGCCATGAGTACCGACCAGCCGCCGCCGGGTCAGCCGCCTGATGACGACCCGTTCCTCAAGAAGCCCCAGGAACCGACTCCTCCGGCGAACGGCTCGCCGTACGGTCAGCCGCCCCCGGGCAGCGGCGGCGGCTACCCCCCGCCCCCGCCTCCGCCCCCGTACGGCGGCGGCCCCGGCGACCCGTACGGCCACGGCGGCCCCGGCGGCTACGGCCACGGCATGCCCGACCCGCTCGCCGGGATGCCCCCGCTGGCGGACACGGGCAAGCGGCTGCTGGCGCGCGTCATCGACTTCCTGGTGGTCGGCATTCCGCTCTGGGTGATCTACATCGTCTTCGCCTTCGCCTTCCCCAGGACCGGCACCGTCGAGAACGGGGAGCTCACCGACACCGGTACGAACTGGATCAACGGCCTGGCCCTGCTGGTCTGGCTGCTGTCCATCGTGGCCTTCATCGGCTACGACTGGCTCCTCACCCAGAAGGGCGGCCAGACCCTCGGCAAGAAGGCGATGCGCCTGCGGGTGGCCGTGCTCAACGACGGCAGGGTGCCCTCCTCCGGTGCCTGCGCCGGGCGGGCGGTCACCCTGTGGCTGCCGGCCTTCCTGTGCTGCGGCGTGTGGTGGATCATCGTGGGCATCTCGATCCTGATCGACAAGCCCTACCAGCAGGGCCTGCACGACAAGGCCGCCGGAACGGTCGTGGTCACCGTCCCCTAGGCACCGCGCACGCGCGTCCACCCGGCCGGCCGGTCCCTCCAGGGGCCGGCCGGCCGGGTACGCGCGCGGCGGCTCAGTGGTGAACGGGGTGCTCCGCGGGGGCCGTTCGCGGCTCCGCCGCCCGGACCTCGGCGCGCGGCGCGGCCGGAGCGGCGGCGGGCGCCGGGCGGGTGCCGCGTGCGGCGGCGTGCCGGCCGCGGCGGCGGGGGAGCGGCACGGTCAGGGCGACCAGCAGCCCGAGGGCGAGCGCGGCTGCGGAGATCACCGCGACCCCGATCCCCGTGCTGGTCTGCGAGAGCAGCAGCATGGCGATCGTCGACACGACGACGGTGGCGGAGCCGTAGGCGAGCTGAGCGGCAGTCGGACGCGGCATGACGTGTTCCGTCCTCGGAGGGGGAGGTGCACAGGTACGCGGCTCGGAGTCCGCTCAACGGTCGCGCGCGTCAAGCGACTCGTACGACCGATGCCCGAGGAAGGCCACAAGTAAGCGTGACCTTACCCACGATGCCGGAGCACGGGGGGCGCACGGATTCACGCACCGGCCCCCGGACCGGACCCAAACCCGCCCACAACCGGACGACATCCCCATTTCTAGGGGCCGTTCGCCCCGGAAGGCCCCGATGACTCCAAACGTCCGAATAGCGGAACTCGCTGACCGCATAGTGCAGTTGTAAGGAAGAAGTCAAGGTCTGTCTTTTCTTTGGACTGTCCGGTCAAATGTTCGTCACTTGAGACGCGCGCCGCGCGGAACCCCCCACTCCTTTGGAGACGTTCCGACCAAACGCCCGCGGCCGCGGGAGGGGAACGACATCAAGTGACCGGCAACTCCGCAAGGCGTCGCGCTCTGCGCGCCGCCGTCGTCGGCGTGACCATGACGGCAACTGCCGCCTCGGGCGCCTTCTTCGCCACGGCTCAGGCCGACAGCAGCTGGGGCGGCGCACCCGCCTCGGGCAAGCAGGACCCGACCGCTCCTGCCCAGGAGAAGATCGAGCACGACCTCCCGACCCCGTTCAGCAAGCAGCAGGCGGAGCAGCGCGAGGCTGCCCTCGACCAGGTGCTGACGGGCAAGAAGCAGGTCGAGCAGCGCGGTGCCTCGAAGGTCGTCAAGCTCGACGACAAGAAGTACGTCGAGCTCGGCCGCGAGAAGACCGACAAGATCTTCACGATCCTGGTGGACTTCGGCGACCAGGTGGACAACACCACCATGGTGGACCCGGACGGCCCGACCGGCCCCAAGCCGCCGCAGCCCAAGTACGGCGGCACGCCCGGCCCGCTGCACAACCAGATCGCGCAGCCCGACCGTGCGAGCAACAACAGCACCGCCTGGCGCAAGGACTTCAGCCGTGACTACTTCCAGGACCTGTACTTCGGTACCGGCCCCGGCAAGAACTCGCTGAAGACCTACTACGAGAAGACCTCCTCGGGCCGCTACTCGGTCGACGGCCAGGTCGCCGACTGGGTCAAGATCCCGTGGAACGAGGCCCGTTACGGCTCGAACTACTGTGGCCAGACCAACTGCTCCAACGTGTGGGACGCCGTCCGCGACGGTGTCAACGCGTGGGTGGAGGGCCAGAAGAAGGCCGGCAAGTCGGACGCCGAGATCAAGGCCACGCTGGCGCAGTACGACCAGTGGGACCGCAACGACTACGACGGCGACGGCAACTTCAACGAGCCCGACGGCTACATCGACCACTTCCAGATCGTCCACGCGGGCGAGGACGAGTCGGCCGGCGGCGGCGTGCAGGGCACCAACGCCCTGTGGGCGCACCGCTGGTACGCGTACGGCACGGACGTCGGCAAGACGGGCCCGGCGGGCAACAAGGCCGGCGGCACCCAGATCGGCGACACCGGCATGTGGGTCGGCGACTACACGATGCAGCCGGAGAACGGCGGCCTCGGCGTCTTCGCGCACGAGTACGGTCACGACCTCGGTCTGCCGGACCTCTACGACACCTCCGGTGGCGGCGAGAACTCGGTCGGCTTCTGGTCCCTGATGTCGGCGGGCTCCTGGCTCGGCCAGGGCAAGGACTCCATAGGCGACCTCCCGGGCGACATGACCGCCTGGGACAAGCTCCAGCTGGGCTGGCTGAACTACGACACGGCCAAGGCCGCGACGAAGTCCACCCACAAGCTGGGTGTGTCGGAGTACAACACCAAGGACAAGCAGGCGCTGGTCGTCGAGCTGCCGAAGAAGCAGGTCAAGACCGACATCGTCGCTCCCGCCGAGGGTTCCTCGCAGTGGTGGAGCCAGATGGGTGACGACCTCAAGAACACCCTCACCCGCTCCGTCGACCTGACGGGCAAGAAGGCCGCGGCCCTCTCCCTCAAGGGCTGGTGGGACATCGAGCAGGACTACGACTTCCTGTACACCGAGGTCTCCACGGACGGCGGCGCCACCTGGACCGCCCTGCCCGGCACCGCCGACGGTGCGGCCCTCCCGGCCGACGCCTCCGGCGCCCCCTCGCTGACCGGTGTCTCCGGCGCCTGGAAGTCCCTGAACTTCCCGCTCGACGCCTACGCGGGCAAGAAGATCGACCTCCGCTTCCGCTACCAGACGGACGGCGGCGCGGGCGGCAAGGGCTTCACGGCCGACGCCATCACCCTGACCGCCGACGGCGCGGCGCTGTTCACCGACGGTGCCGAGAACGGCGACAACGGCTGGACCGGCAAGGGCTTCCAGCGGGTCGGCTCGGGCTTCACCAAGGAGTACCCGCAGTACTACATCGCGGAGAACCGCCGCTACGTCTCGTACGACTCCACCCTCAAGGTGGGCCCGTACAACTTCGGGTGGGCCAACTCCAAGCCGAACTGGGTCGAGCACTACCCGTACCAGGACGGTCTGCTGATCTGGCTGTGGGACAAGTCGCAGAAGGACAACAACACGAGCCAGCACCCCGGCTCGGGTCTGATCCTGCCGATCGACGCCAACGCCAAGCCGATGAAGTGGGCGGACGGCACGCTGCTGCGCAACAAGATCCAGCCGTACGACGCCCCGTTCAGCGCCTACTCGACGGACGCGTTCACCCTGCACAAGAACGGCGAGTCGCTCTTCGTCAAGCCGAAGCCGGCCAACCTGGTCTTCGACGACCACAAGGGCAAGTACTACTACGACGAGAACCCGACCGGTTCGGTGAAGGTCGCTGACACCAACACCAAGATCAAGATCGCGAAGGAGACCTACGACGGCCTCCAGATGACGATCGAGGTCGGCCCCGCGAGCAAGTAGTCCAGTAAATCCGCAGGTCAAAGCATGATCGGCCGTCGCCCTCTAGCGGGCGGCGGCCGATCGCGTTTAGATGCACGGACGACTGTTCTTATTGACGTTCGCGTTGACGGGGGAGCTGAGGGTCATGCCAGGTGGAGGTTTCGTCAGAATGCCGGGCGGCAGCGTCGTGGTCGCGCTGATGCTGCCGAGGCCGTCCGGCGAGGGCGGGAACGTCCGCGTGCTGGTCCACGCCGCGAACCGGGCCCGCGCCCTGACCAGGCTGCGGAACCTCGGCATGCGGGCGGTGTACCTGCGCGGCAACGCCCACCCCCCGACCCCGGACGAGATCACGGCGGTCCTCCACCACCCGGACGGCCTCCTGTGGCGCGGCACCCCGGACGGCCCGGCGGAACTGTGGCACCCGATCCGGGCCCTCCTGGGGCGCCAGGCGATCTAGGGGCTCAGGCGCCGGGGTGGCCGCCCACGGTGCCGACCAGTTCCACCCCGGCCGCGCGGAGGTCCTCCAGGGCCTGCTCGGTGGTGTGGGGGGCCACGGCGGCGGTCAGGTCCAGCAGGACGCGGGTGGTGAAGCCCTCGCGGGCGGCGTCCAGGGCGGTGGCGCGGACGCAGTGGTCGGTGGCGATGCCGACGACGTCCACCTCGTCCACGTGCCGCTCGCGCAGCCACTGGGCGAGGCCGGAGCCGTTCTCGTCGGCGCCCTCGAAACCGCTGTACGCCGCCTCGTACGCCCCCTTGTCGAAGACGGCGGCGACCGCCCCCGAGGCGACGGCGGGCGCGAAGTTCGGGTGGAACCCGACGCCCTCCGTCCCGGCGACGCAGTGCGCGGGCCAGGAGCTCTCGTAGTCCGGCTCCGCCGGGGGGCGGGCGAAGTGCGGGCCGGGGTCGATGTGGTGGTCGCGCGTGGCGACGACGTGCCGGTAGCCGGCGGTGGCGTTGCCGATCAGCTCGGTGATCGCGGCGGCGACGTCGGCGCCGCCGGTGACCGCGAGGCTGCCGCCCTCGCAGAAGTCGTTCTGTACGTCGACGACGATCAGTGCGCGGTGCATGTCACGTGCCCTTCGGCTCGGTATGAACAGTCCTACGATGCGGCACGCCGGCCCCCCGCGATCCTCTTCCCCCACCCCGCCCCTTCCCGAAACGGGGGACGGAGCCCCAGGGAACCCCGGACCGGGGCCCGGGCGGGGCCGGGGCCGCGCCCGGACGGGGCCGCAGCCATGCCGCCCCCCCCCCCCGGAGGGTCAGGCGTACTCCGTCGGGATCACCGGCTCGCCCCGGGACAGCTGCGTCGCGGAGAGCGGAAGGGCGCCGCGGGCCCGGCGGTGACGGGTGCGGACCGTGTCCAGCGGCTCGCGGGCCACCACCTCGCCCCCCTTGACCAGCTGCACCAGCAGCTGCCGGTCCGCCAGGGTCGCCGGCACCGGCCCGGTGCCGATCACCTCGGCCTCCGCCACCCCGTCGCCGTCCAGCCGCCGCGCCGCCCACTTGCGTCCGCCCACCGACGTCTTCCCGCCGGAGGACTTCTTCGCCACCGGCACCAGCGGAGCCTTCGGGTCCGCCGACTCCGCCCGGGCGACCAGCTTGTAGACCATCGAGCACGTCGGGTGCCCGCTGCCCGTCACCAGCTGCGTGCCCACCCCGTACGCGTCCACCGGCGCCGCCGCCAGCGAGGCGATGGCGTACTCGTCCAGGTCGGAGGTGACCACGATCCGCGTGTTCGTCGCCCCCAGCTCGTCCAGCTGCTGCCGCACCCGGTGCGCGACCAGCAGCAGGTCGCCGGAGTCGATCCGGACCGCACCCAGGTCCGTCCCGGCGACCTCCACCGCCGTGCGGACGGCCTCCGCGACGTCGTACGTGTCCACCAGCAGGGTGGTTCCGGAGCCCAGCGAGGCCACCTGCGCGGTGAACGCGTCCCGCTCGGTGTCGTGGACCAGCGTGAAGGCGTGCGCGCTGGTGCCGACCGTCGGGATCCCGTACCGGAACCCGGCCGCCAGGTCGGAGGTCGAGCTGAAGCCGCCCACGTAGGCGGCGCGCGAGGCGGCGACCGCCGCCAGCTCGTGGGTGCGGCGCGCGCCCATCTCGATCAGCGGCCGGTCCCCGGCCGCCGAGGCCATCCGGGAGGCGGCGGCCGCGATCGCGGAGTCGTGGTTGAGGATCGAGAGGATGACCGTCTCCAGCAGCACGCATTCGGCGAAGCTGCCCTCGACCCGCAGGACCGGCGACCCGGGGAAGTACACCTCGCCCTCCGGGTAGCCCCAGATGTCACCCGAGAAGCGGTACGAGGCCAGCCAGTCCAGGGTCCGCATGTCGATGACGGCCCGCTCGCGCAGGAACTCCAGCACGGCGCCGTCGAAGCGGAAGTTCTCCACCGCGTCCAGGACGCGTCCGGTGCCGGCCAGGACGCCGTAGCGCCGTCCCTCGGGCAGCCGCCGGGTGAAGACCTCGAAGACGGAGCGCCGGTCGGCCGTGCCGTTGGCCAGCGCGGCCTGCAGCATCGTGAGCTCGTAATGGTCCGTGAAGAGCGCTGTCGACGGCACGTCCACCGGCAGGCCCAGGTCCGCAGGGTTCATGTCACGGATGCTAGCGCACATCTCGTCAAACTGACGAGATGTGGTCCGGGGGCGCGCTCGAAGGCGCCTGGAGCGGGCCCGTTTGTGCGACGGGCCTGCGGCAGTGGCAGCATGGGACGGTGAGTGTTGCTCCGATTGAGATCGAACGGACCGAATCGGCGGAGGAGACCTTCGCGGTCCCGGAACCCGACGTCCCCTGGGTGACCCTGGTCCACAACGACCCGGTCAACCTCATGAGCTACGTGACGTACGTGTTCCAGGCGTACTTCGGCTACCCCAAGGACAAGGCGACCAGGCTGATGCTCGACGTCCACCACAAGGGACGGGCGGTCGTCTCCAGCGGCACCCGCGAGGAGATGGAGCGCGACGTGCAGGCCCTGCACGGATACGGGCTCTGGGCGACCCTCTCGCAGGACCGCACCTGATGGGCGGCGTGTTCGAGCCCCTCAAGGGCGGCGGGGCCGCCGTCGCGCTGGACGAGATCGAGATCTCCATCCTGCGCTCCCTCGCGGTGCAGCTGCTGGAGCTGATCGGCCCCGGCGAGCCGGAGCCCGCCGGGGACGCCGACCCGCTGGCCGCGCTGTTCGCCGCCGAGGGCCCCAGCGAGCCCCCGTCCGACCCGGCACTGGCCCGGCTGTTCCCCGACGCCTACGGGGGCCCCGGCCCGGCTCCGGACGAGGACCCGCAGGAGCTGCGCGCCCGCTCGGCGGAGTTCCGCCGCTTCACCGAGACGGACCTGCGCACCCGCAAGCGGGAGGACGCCCTGGCTGTCGTCCGCAGCCTCGACGCGCTGACCCCGGCCGGAGACGGGGTGGCGGTCCTGGAGCTGGCCGGGGAGCTGCCCCTGCGCTGGCTCGGCGCCCTCAACGACCTGCGGCTGACCATCGCGGCCCGGCTGGAGATCACCGAGGACGAGCAGAGCTCCGAGCTGTACCGGCTGCCGGACGAGGACCCGCGCAAGCCCATGGTGATGGCCTACCTCTGGCTCGGCGGCCTCCAGGAGACCCTCATCGAGACCCTCTAAACCCCTTCTGAGCCCTTCTGAATCTTCAGAGGAGCGCGCCGTTCGCTCAGCGGACGCTCAAATCCGGATAACGATCAGATCACCGCGATGCGGTGATCTGATGATTTTTGCACCTTGTGTCCCGATTTAATCGGGCGCTGCGCCACATAACCGCCCTTCCCCCACCCGTAAGCGCGTGATAAATCTTCACGACCGCCGCCGGGACGCCACCCATGTCCCCCGGCCCGCTTGAACCGGCTGACCGCCGGGTGCACTCCATCCGTATCCGGGGGGATCGAGGACCCGATCCGCAGCCGTCTCAGGCGCGGGTCGGCGTGGAGAAAGGCGCACCAGACATGACCTCTGTGCAGGTCGAGCAGCACGACAGGACGCCCGGCGAGGGCGCACAGGGCGAGGGCGACGGCGAGGGTTACCACCGCGCGCTCGGAGCCCGCCAGATCCAGATGATCGCGATCGGCGGCGCCATCGGCACCGGCCTCTTCCTGGGGGCGGGCAAGGCGATCTCCAAGGCGGGCCCCAGCCTGATCCTGGCCTACGCCATCGTCGGCCTGGTCATCTTCTTCATCATGCGGGCGCTGGGCGAACTGCTCATGTACCGCCCCGTCTCGGGGTCCTTCTCCGACTACGCCCGCGAGTTCCTCGGCCCGTTCTGGGGTTACGCCACCGGCTGGACGTACTGGCTCTTCTGGGTGGTCACCGGCATCACCGAGGTCACCGCCGCCGCGAAGTACATGTCGTACTGGACGCACGACAGCTTCCCGCAGTGGGCCTACGCGCTGATCTTCACGGTCATCCTCTACGCCGCGAACCTGATCTCCGTGAAGCTCTTCGGCGAGCTGGAGTTCTGGTTCTCCATGGTCAAGGTCACCGCCATCGTCGGCATGATCCTGATCTGCGCCGGCATCCTCACCATCGGCTTCTCCGACGCCGCCGCCGGTGCCTCCGTCTCCAACCTGTGGAACGACCGCGGCTTCTTCCCCAACGGCATCGGCGAGACGCTGATGACCCTGCAGATCGTGGTGTTCGCCTTCCTCGCGGTCGAGCTGGTCGGCGTCACCGCCGGCGAGTCCAAGGACCCGGCGAAGACCCTGCCCAAGGCCATCAACACCGTGCCGTGGCGCATCGCCGTCTTCTACGTCGGCGCGCTCATCATGATCATGTCGGTCATCCCGTGGTCGAACTTCAAGGCGGGCGAGAGCCCCTTCGTCCTCGCCTTCGAGAAGATGGGCCTGGGTGTCGGCGCCGCGATCGTCAACTTCGTCGTGCTGACCGCCGCCCTGTCCTCCTGCAACTCGGGCATGTACTCCACCGGCCGCATGCTGCGCGACCTCGCGCTCAACGGCCAGGGCCCGAAGTTCTTCACCAAGCTGACCCGCAGCGGCACCCCGCTCGTCGGCACCACCTTCTCCGCCGCCCTGATGCTCGTCGGCGTCTGGATCAACTACGTCGCCCCGGGCAAGGCGTTCGACTACGTCGTCTCCTTCGCGACCATCTCCGGCATGTGGGCCTGGATCGTCATCCTGCTCTGCCAGATCCGCTACCGCGCCAAGGCCGACCGCGGCGAGCTGCCCCAGTCGGCCTTCCGCACCCCCGGCGCGCCGTACACCAGCTACTTCTCCCTGGCCTTCATCGGCATGGTCATTGTGATGATGGCCGTCGACCCGGACTCCCGCGTGTCGCTGTACTGCGCCCCGCTGTGGGGTCTGATCCTCGGCGTGTCCTACCTCGTCCTCAAGGCCCGCAACCCCAGCGGCGCCGCGTTCGAGAAGGCCGGCAGCCCCTCGTAGCCGACCGCGCTCCTGCGGGCCTCGTGTCCAGCATGCGGGCCCTCCCGTACCACACCTCGGTACGGGAGGGCCCGTCTGCTTATCCTGTGGCGCATGCTGACCCTCACCCAGGCCCTGTACGACCAGATCGTCGAGCACGCCCGCAAGGACCACCCCGACGAGGCGTGCGGCGTCGTGGCCGGCCCGGCGGGCACCGGCCGCCCGGAGCGGTTCATCCCGATGCTCAACGCGGCCCGCTCGCCCACGTTCTACGAGTTCGACTCGAAGGACCTGCTGAAGCTCTACCGGGAACTGGACGACCGGGACGAGGAGCCCGTGATCGTCTACCACTCCCACACCGCGACCGAGGCGTACCCCTCGCGCACGGACGTCACCTACGCCAACGAGCCGGGCGCCCACTACGTCCTGGTCTCCACGGCCGACACCGACGGCCTCGGCGAGTTCCAGTTCCGTTCGTACCGGATCGTCGACGGGGTGATCACGGAGGAAGAAGTGCAGGTCGTCGAGGGCTACTGACCACGATGTGAGCGCCCGGCGTCCACGATGCGGGATCACACTCCAAACGGGGGACCGGGAATCGTTAACATGACCGCATGGTTTCCCACGACGTGAGCATCGAGACGCCCGGCAGGCTGCTGCTCGTGGCGCGGCTGCACGTCGATCTGTGCCGCCTCGCCAGCGCCATCTGTCCTGCCGCCTGAGCACCTCGGCCCCGCGCGCGGGCCGCACGCGAGCGCGCCCCGGTTCTTCCCCCGCTTTCTCCTGCCTTCCCCTCCTTCACCACACTGGAGCCCGCTGCCATGGCCATCGAGGTCCGCATCCCCACCATCCTCCGCACCTACACCGACGGCGAGAAGGCCGTGACCGGTGACGGCGCCACGCTCTCCGAGCTGTTCGCGGACCTGGAGACCCGTCACAAGGGCATCGAGGAGCGCATTGTCGAGGGCGGCCAGCTGCGCCGCTTCGTCAACGTCTACCTCAACGACGAGGACGTCCGCTTCATCGACGGCATCGCCACCGCCCTCAAGGACGGCGACAGCGTCACCATCCTCCCGGCCGTGGCCGGCGGCTCGAAGTAATGCGGTACGACTCCCCGCTCGCGGCCGTCGGCAACACCCCGCTGGTCCGCCTGCCGCGGCTGTCCCCCTCGCAGGACGTCCGGATCTGGGCCAAGCTGGAGGACCGCAACCCGACCGGCTCGATCAAGGACCGCCCGGCGCTCCACATGATCGAGCAGGCGGAGAAGGACGGCCGCCTGTTCCCCGGCTGCACCATCCTGGAGCCCACTTCCGGCAACACGGGCATCTCGCTCGCGATGGCCGCGAAGCTCAAGGGCTACCGGATCGTGTGCGTGATGCCGGAGAACACCTCGCAGGAGCGGCGCGACCTTCTCGCGATGTGGGGAGCCGAGATCATCTCGTCGCCGGCCGCGGGCGGTTCGAACACCGCGGTGCGGGTGGCGAAGGAGCTGGGGGCGGAGCACCCCGACTGGGTCATGCTCTACCAGTACGGCAACCCGGACAACGCGGGCGCCCACTACGCCACGACCGGCCCGGAGATCCTGGCGGACCTCCCCTCGGTCACCCACTTCGTGGCGGGCCTGGGCACGACGGGCACCCTGATGGGTGTCGGCCGCTACCTGCGCGAGCACGTGCCCGGGGTGAAGATCGTGGCCGCGGAACCGCGCTACGACGACCTCGTGTACGGCCTGCGCAACCTCGACGAGGGCTTCGTCCCCGAGCTGTACGACGCCTCGGTGCTGACGACCCGCTACTCGGTGGGCTCGGCCGACGCGGTGACCCGCACCCGTGAACTCCTCCAGCTGGAGGGCATCTTCGCGGGGGTCTCCACGGGCGCCGCCCTGCACGCGGCGATCGGCGTCGGCCGCAAGGCCGTCGCGGCGGGGGAGTCCGCCGACATCGTGTTCGTGGTGGCCGACGGCGGCTGGAAGTACCTGTCGACGGGCGTCTACACGGCGGCGACGACGGAGGAGGCCATCGAGGTCCTCCAGGGCCAGCTCTGGGCCTGACCGCCCGCGCCTCGGGGAGGGCGGGGCGGGGCGGCTCCGTCCACGGCCCGCCCCGCCCCGCCGCCCGGTCTCACCCGCCGAGGCGCTCCGCCAGGACGGCGGCGTGGCTGCCGGCGGGGTCGCGGACCGCCGTGAGGAGGGTCAGCGGTCCCCCGGCCGCCAGGCTCCGCAGGCGCTCCAGCTCCGCCGCCGCCTCCGGCCCCGCGAGCTCCGCCTCGTACCGCGCCCGGAACTCCTGCGCCGAGCCGCCGCCGTGGAACCACCTGCGCAGCTCCGCCGACGGGGTCACCGCCTTCGGCCACTCGTCCACCGCGGCCGCCTCCTTCGACAGCCCGCGCGGCCAGAGCCGGTCCACGAGGACCCGTACGCCGTCCGCTCCGGGCTCGGGGGGATCGTAGACCCGCCGCAGCCGTACCTCGGGCCCGCCCTTTCGGCCGCGTGCGCCCCGTCCGGTCATGTGCCACCGCCTCCCAGCCCCTTGGCCTCGTCCCACAGCGCCGGATCCAGGGTGGCGAGCCTGCGCCGGAACTCCCACACCGAGACCTCCTCCGGCCGGTCCGCCTCCAGGAAGCCGCCCCGCCCGCCCACGTCCGCCGTGCCCGGCGGCAGCGGGATGACCCCGGGCCGGCGGTCGTCGTACTTGCCCACGATCCACGCCACCCGGGCCGACTCCCGCTGCGGCCGCGCCGACAGCACCAGGCAGAGGCGCCCGTCCGCCAGGCACCACAGCTCCCCGGCCCGTACCCGCGGCGGCGGCCCGAGCCCGTGCTGCGGCGTGGCGGGTACGCCCGTACGACCCCTGACGTGCCAGGGGAGCAGCACCATCACCACCACGGCGACCGCCGCCACCACGGCGAACCACCAGGACGTGTCCATGGACCGACCGTAGCCGCGCCGACCGCCCCCGGCGCGGCAGCGACGCGGCGGGACGGGGCGGCACGAGGCGACGACATGTCAACGCCCGTACCCCTCGTCGCTCCCCTGGGTGACAGCACAGGTGATTCCCCCCACAACGGCCTGCCGCGGAGGAGCGACCGGAGGTTTCGCGCCTTACGCTCGACGCACGCACGGCCCGCACTCCGTCCACGGCCCGTCCACGGAGGTTCACGCTCCATGAAGCTCACCGTCGTCGGCTGTTCGGGGTCGTTCCCGTCAGCGGATTCGGCTTGTTCGAGCTATCTCGTCGAGGCCGACGGCTTCCGCCTGCTCCTCGACATGGGCAACGGCTCCCTCGGCGCCCTCCAGCGCCACTGCGGTCTCTACGACCTCGACGCGATCTTCCTGAGCCATCTGCACGCCGACCACTGCATCGACATGTGCGCCTACTTCGTCGCCCGGTACTACCGGCACGAGGGCGGCCGCTGCGGCCCCCTGCCGGTGTACGGGCCGGAGGGCACCGAGCAGCGCCTGACGACGGCCTACGACGACGTCCCGGACGACCGTTCGATGAGCGAGGTCTTCGACTTCCGGACCCTGAAGTCCGGCAGCGGCTTCGAGATCGGCCCCTTCACGGTCCGCACCGAGCGGGTGCGCCACCCGGTCGAGTCGTACGGGATCCGCGTCGAGCACGGCGGCCGGGCGCTGGCGTACTCCGGGGACACCGGGGTCTGCCCCGAGCTGGGGGCCCTGGCCGAGGGCGCGGACCTGTTCCTGTGCGAGGCGTCGTTCACGCACGGCAAGGAGACCGTCCCGGACCTGCACCTCAACGGACGCGAGGCCGGGGAGTACGCGCGGGGCGGCCGGGTCGGCCGGCTGGTGCTGACGCACATCCCGCCGTGGACGGACGCCGCGCAGAACCTGGCAGACGCCCGGGCGGTCTACGACGGCCGCATCGACCTCGCGCACGCGGGCGCGGTGTACGAGGTCTGAGCCAGGCAAGCCGAAAGCCCCCGCTCTCCCTTCGGGAGAACGGGGGCTTTCGTCGCGCAGGTGCCGCCTACGCCGTCACGGGGGCCGGCCGGCCTACTTGGCCTCGGCCTTCGCCAGCTCGGCGAGCTCCTCGTCGGACTCGCGGCCCGGCGTCGGCAGGTTCCACTTGGTGATCGCGAAGCGGAAGATCACGTAGTAGAGGACCGCGAAGCAGAGGCCGACCACGGCCAGCCCGAACGGGTTGGTGGCCTTGCCGAGGTTCAGCAGGTAGTCGATGGCGCCGGCGGAGAAGCCGAAGCCGTCCTTCATGCCCAGCGCCCAGGTCAGGGCCATGGAGACACCGGTCAGGACCGCGTGGACGGCGTAGAGGACCGGCGCGATGAACATGAAGGTGAACTCGATGGGCTCGGTCACGCCGGTGACGAACGAGGTCAGCGCGAGGGAGAACATCATGCCGCCGACGACCTTGCGGCGCTCGGGGCGGGCGCAGTGGACGATCGCCAGGCACGCGGCCGGCAGGGCGAACATCATGATCGGGAAGAAGCCGGTCATGAACTGTCCGGCGCTCGGGTCACCGGCGAGGAAGCGGGCGATGTCGCCGCTCTTGCCGTTGTACTCGCCCGCCTGGAACCACGGGAAGGAGTTGAGCAGGTGGTGCATGCCGATCGCGATCAGACCGCGGTTGGCGACGCCGAAGATGCCCGCGCCGACCGCGCCGGAGCCGACGAGCCACTCACCGAGGTTGTGCAGACCGGTGCCGAGGACGGGCCAGATGAGACCGAAGACGATGCCGATCAGCAGGCCGGCGAAGGCCGAGAGGATCGGGACGAGACGGCGGCCGCCGAAGAAGCCCGCCCACTCGGGCAGCTTGGTCCGGTAGTACTTCTGGTAGATCAGGGCGACGACGAGGCCCATCACGACGCCGCCGAGCACCTTGGCGTCCACCGGGGCCTCGACCATGACGACCTTGCCGTCGACCGCCTTGGCGATCTTGGGGAGGTTGGAGTCGGTGAAGGTGGCGAGCACGTTCTTGAAGACCAGGTAACCGGTGACGGCGGCCAGGGCCGTCGAGCCGTCCGACTTCTTCGCGTAGCCGATCGCGATGCCCACGGCGAACAGCAGCGCCATGTTGTCCAGGATCGCGCCGCCGCCCGCGGACATGTAGCCGGCGATCTTGTTGATGAACTCCGGCATCGAGGCCGAGCCCAGCATGTCCTTGTCGCCGAGGCGGACGAGCAGTGCGGCGGCCGGCAGCACCGCGACGGGGAGCATGAGGCTCCGGCCGATGCGCTGCATGACGGCCATCACGCCAGCGCCCTTCTTCTTCTCCGCAGCGGTCGCTGTGGACATGGGCTTCCTCCAGTGGGCAAGGCGCAGCCAGGGGACAGGGAAAAAAGGGGGTGGCGGCGTCTCGGAAGAGACCACTGGCTGCTCGGCAGCGTTCATGGTCTACACCATTGGGTGGTGTAGACCAGTTGTAGCACGGTCGGGGTTAGATAAGGAACCTTCGATTTTGTGTGGCCTAGGACACAGGACGAAGGGCCTCCGGATCAGCCGATCCGAAGGCCCTCGCCCTTGTCCCGCACGACGGTTCGCGCCGAGCGCTACGCCTTGGTGTTGTCCGCCTGCATCGCCGCGATCTCCTCGTCCGACTCGCGCCCCGGGGTCGGGATGCCGAACCTGGTGATCGCGAAACGGAACACGACGTAGTAGACCACCGCGAAACCCAGCCCGATCGGGATGATCAGCCACGGCTTCGTCGCAAGGCCCCAGTTGATCACGTAGTCGATCAGGCCCGCCGAGAAGCTGAAGCCGTCGTGCACCCCCAGCGCCCAGGTCACCGCCATCGACACACCCGTCAGCACCGCGTGCACCGCGTACAGCGCCGGCGCCACGAACAGGAACGAGTACTCCAGCGGCTCCGTGATGCCCGTGACGAAGGACGTCAGCGCCACCGACAGCATCAGGCCGCCGACCTCCTTGCGTCGCTGCGGCTTCGCGCAGTGCGTGATCGCCAGCGCCGCCGCCGGAAGTGCGAACATCATGATCGGGAAGAACCCGGACAGGAACAGGCCGGCATGCGGGTCCCCGTTCAGGAACATCGGGATGTCGCCGTGCACCGTCAACCCGTCCGGCGTGGTGTAGCTGCCGAACTGGAACCACACCGGCACGTTCAGGAACTGGTGCAGGCCGATCACCAGCAGCGCCCGGTTCGCGACGCCGAAGATGCCGGAGCCCCAGGAGCCCAGGCCCACCATCCAGTCGGAGAAGCTCTCCAGCGCGTCGCCGACCGGCGGCCAGACCAGCAGGCAGAGCACGGCGAAGGCGATCGCCACGAAGGTCATGATGATCGGCACCAGGCGGCGGCCGTTGAAGAAGCCGAGCCAGTCCACCAGCTTCACCCGGTGGTAGCGCTGCCAGAACCAGGCGGACAGCAGGCCCATCACGATGCCGCCGAAGACCCCCGGGTTCTGGAAGGTGTACTCGGCGAACGTGAAGTCCGGCCCCAGGCAACCGCCCCCCACGTCCCTCGTCCCCGCGGGGCAGGCCGTGGGGAAGACGCGCAGCACGCTCCGGTAGACGAGGAAGCCGACCACCGCCGCCAAGGCCGTCGAGCCGTCCGCCTTCTTGGCCATGCCGATCGCGACGCCGACACAGAAGAGGAGGGGCAGGCCGAGATCGGCGTTGAGCAGGGCGGCGCCCGCGGCCGCCATCACCTTGGCGACGTTCGTCCAGTCCAAGCCGTCCTTGCCGAACATGTCCGGCTGGCCGAAACGGTTCAGGATGCCGGCCGCGGGCAGGACCGCGATCGGCAGCTGGAGGCTGCGGCCCATCTTCTGGAGCCCCTGGAAGAGGCCGTTGCGCCACTGGCGCCGTGGCTGCGCCGCCGCGCTGCTCGCGCTCATCCGCGTCCTCCTTGGGCCGGCCCGTTTGGGCGCGCGTGGTACGTGGGGCACACTGGTGTAGACCAGTTGTCGGGGCAGGGTGCTGCTGATCGTCATCATTCGGCAGGCGCCCCGCCCGTGCTCGCGTAGATAGGCCAACCGTGAGCTACCGTGACGAAGCGGATGCGGCTGGTGACGGCCGCCGAGACTCGTTCTTCGCCACACTCAGGGAGAAACACATGGCCACCAAGGCTGAGAAGATCGTCGCCGGGCTCGGCGGAATCGAGAACATCGAAGAGGTCGAGGGCTGCATCACCCGCCTGCGCACCGAGGTCACCAACCCCGACCTCGTCGACGAGGCCGCCCTGAAGGCCGCCGGCGCCCACGGCGTCGTCAAGATGGGCACGGCCGTCCAGGTCGTCATCGGCACGGACGCCGACCCCATCGCCGGCGAAATCGAAGACATGATGTGAACCGCCCCCGCACCGCATGACCAGGACCCCGTACCGGCCCGGCCGGACGGGGTCCACCCGTATCCCCCGCCCTGCCCGCAGCGGCTAGGCTCAGCGGCATGTCTCGCATCGACGGCCGTACGCCCGAACAGCTCCGCCCGGTCACCATCGAACGCGGATGGAGCAAGCACGCCGAGGGCTCCGTCCTCATCTCCTTCGGAGACACCAAGGTCTTCTGCACCGCCTCCTTCACCGAAGGCGTCCCGCGCTGGCGCAAGGGCAGCGGCGAGGGCTGGGTGACCTCCGAGTACTCGATGCTCCCGCGCTCCACCAACACCCGCGGCGACCGCGAATCCGTACGCGGCAAGATCGGCGGGCGGACCCACGAGATCTCCCGCCTCATCGGCCGCTCGCTGCGCGCCGTCATCGACTACAAGGCCCTCGGCGAGAACACCATCGTCCTGGACTGCGACGTCCTCCAGGCCGACGGCGGCACCCGCACCGCCGCCATCACCGGCGCCTACGTCGCCCTCGCCGACGCCATCACCTGGGGCCAGCAGAAGAAGCTGATCAAGGCCGGCCGCAAGCCCCTCACCGGGACCGTCGCCGCCGTCAGCGTCGGCATCGTCGACGGCGTCCCCCTCCTCGACCTCTGCTACGAGGAGGACGTCCGCGCCGAGACCGACATGAACGTCGTCTGCACCGGCGACGGCCGCTTCGTCGAGGTCCAGGGCACCGCCGAGGGCGAGCCCTTCGACCGCAAGGAGCTCAACGCCCTCCTCGACCTCGCCGCCGGCGGCTGCGCCGACCTCGAAGCCCTCCAGCTCAGTGCGCTGGAGCTGCCGCGCCCGTAGCAACCGCGCGGCACGGGCCCGCGTCTACCCCGGTACGGGCGCACGGTCTCACGGCCGCGCGCCCGTAGCCGTATCCGCAACCCCAGGGGGGACCCCATGCACCCGCACCTCACCAGGCCCAGGCTCAAGCTCGCCGCCCTGGCCCTCACCGCCGCCCTCGCCGTCCCGGCCCTCGCCTCCTGCGACGCCATCTCCACCGCGATGGACTGCGCCAACACGGCCGTGGCCATAGCCAACAGCGTCGACAACCTCCAGCAGGCCGTCTCGAACGCCGGCAACAGCGTCCAGGACACCCAGAACGCGCTGAACCAGATCGACGCCGACCTGAAGAAGATCAAGGACCAGACCGGCAACGCCGACCTCGGCAAGGCCGTCGACTCCATGAGCACGGCCGTCCGCAACGTGCGCACCTCCGTGGAGCAGGGCAACACCGCCCCCGACATCAAGCCCGTCGCCGACGCCGCCGCGGAGATCTCCAAGGTCTGCACCCCGGGATAATGGCGGGTATGACCCGCCTGATCCTCGCCACCCGCAACGCGGGCAAAGTCGGCGAACTCCGCGCCATCCTGTCCGACGCCGGCCTGCCGCACGAGCTGGTCGGCGCCGACGCCTACCCAGAGGTCCCGGACGTCAAGGAGACCGGCGTCACCTTCGCCGAGAACGCCCTCCTCAAGGCCCACGCCCTCGCCCGGGCCACCGGCTACCCGGCCATCGCCGACGACTCCGGTCTGTGCGTCGACGTCCTGAACGGCGCCCCCGGCATCTTCTCCGCCCGCTGGGCCGGCGCCCACGGCGACGACCGGGCCAACCTGGAACTGCTCCTCAACCAGCTCGGCGACATCCCCGACGGACACCGCGGCGCCCACTTCTTCTGCGCCGCCGCCCTGGCCCTCCCGGACGGCACCGAACGCGTCGTCGAGGGCCGCCTCCTGGGCACCCTGCGCCGCACCCCGGTGGGCGGCGGCGGCTTCGGCTACGACCCGATCCTCCAGCCCGAGGGTGAGACCCGCACCTGCGCGGAACTCACCCCGGCGGAGAAGAACGCCATCTCCCACCGCGGCAAAGCCTTCCGCGCCCTGATCCCGGCCTTGCGCGAACTGCTGGGCTGAGCCCCCCGGCTGCCGGACAGCCCGAAGGCCCCGCACGCGGCTGCGTGTGGGGCCTTCACGGTGGGCCCGGTGGGACTCGAACCCACGACACACCGGACCTAAACCGGCGCCCTCTGGCCAGCTGGGGTACGGGCCCTCGGGGCCCTACCTTACTGGGCTGCCGGAAGCGAACGCGACCGAGTCCGCTCTCCGGGCCGGCGGCCACCGCGACACCACGTCGACGTGACTGCGTGGCAGTTGGGGCACAGAAGCCGCAGGTTCTCGCGCCGGTTGTCGCTCCAGTCGCCGTTGATGTGGTCGATCTCCAGGGTCATGGGGCGTCCTCGCCACTCGGCGGCCACACCGCAGTGGGCACACTGCTCGGGGACCCCGACCTCGCGCAGCGCCCGGCGCAGCAGCGCGGTCTTCCTCCGGGGCTGTCCGGCCAGGTGGACGAGGATGTCCTTGGCCGGTTTGAGCGGCTTCGTTCCCGCCTTGCCGCGTTGGTGTGCCTGCCCCAGGAAATGCGACGTGTCGTGCCCTTCCTCGGCGATCCACCTCCGGAGGTGCGCACGCTGCCCGCCGTGGTCGGGGAACCCGAGGGCCTTGAGCGTCCCGGCGATGCTGACCGACTCGGCTATCACCCGCGCCAGTTCCTCTCGTGACGGCCGGTCGAGGCGCTGTGTCTTCACCGGCGCCCCTTGCCCCGGCCGCGGTACGAGTCCGTCGTGGAGTGGCAGTTGGGGCACAGGAGGCGCAGGTTCTCACGGCGGTTGTCACGCCAGTCGCCGCTGATGTGGTCCACCTCCAGGGGGAGGGGCCGGCCCATCCAGACGGCCTCTGTGCCGCAGTCGGCGCACCGCTCCTCGACGCCGAGGTCGCGCAGCGCGCGCCGGAGCATCGTGTTCGGAGTGCGGGTCGCATGAGGCGTCCGGTCCTCGCGGAGGATCTCGTCCGCCGTCCGCCGGCGGTGATTCTCGCGCATCCGGTCCGTCCGGCCGGGTCCGGCGAAGTGCGACGTGTCGATGCCCAGTGCGCGGACCCGCCGGCTGATGTGGGTGTGGTGGCCGCCGACCGCGTCGAGCCCAAGGCGCCGGAGGACCGCGTACATGCTGCTGGAAGCCCTCACCGCCTCCTCCAGGACGGCCCTGGTCCAGCGGTTCCCGTCCCGCTCGAAGTGGGTCATGTCCACCCCGAACCGGTGCATGCGCTTGCGTATGTACGCGCGCGAGCCGCTTTCTGGATCCACCCCGAGTTTCTCCAGTGCCTCCGTCAGCGTTCGCGAAGTGCTTGCCGCCTTCGCCAACCGCTCCCTGGTGTAGGGGCTCACCGTCATCGTTCTCTCCGTTCCCGGCCGTGTGTTCGCGGCCTCGTACGGAGTAACGAATGGGTAGGCACGCCGTTACGTGGGGTGAACGTGACGGCCCGCACCGGAAGGGTGCGGGCCGTCACGGAAGGGCGGGGCGGGGGTCAGATGCCCAGGTCCTTGATGATCTTGGCCACGTGGCCGGTCGCCTTGACGTTGTAGAAGGCATGCTCGACCTTGCCGTCCTCGTCCACGACGACCGTCGAGCGGATGACCCCCGTCACCGTCTTGCCGTACAGCTTCTTCTCGCCGAACGCCCCGTACGCCGCCAGGACCTCCTTCTCCGGGTCGCCGACCAGGGTGACCTTCAGGTGCTCCTGCTCGCGGAACTTCGCGAGCTTCTCCGGCTTGTCCGGGGAGACGCCGATGACGTCGTAGCCGGCCGCGGCCAGGACGTCCAGGTTGTCCGTGAAGTCGCACGCCTGCTTGGTGCAGCCCGGGGTCAGGGCCGCCGGGTAGAAGTACACGATCACCTTGCGGCCCTTGTGGCCGGCCAGCGAGACCTCGTTGCCGTCCGCGTCGGGCAGGGTGAAGGCGGGGGCGGTGTCGCCCGGCTGGAGTCGCTCGCTCATGTCAGTGCTCTCCTCGGGAGGGGATCCGTACGGCATGAGCCTAAGCTGACTGAGCTGACAGACTGTCCATGACGGATCAAGCCCCGATCCGACCACGACGAACGACGACGGAGGCGCGCGGTGCCGGAAGCCAGGACCCCCGCACAGATCGAGGCGGACATCGTCCGCCGCCGCGAGCAGCTCGCCGAGACCCTCGACGAGATCGGCGTGCGCATGCACCCGCAGACGATCATCGGGGACGCGAAGGCCAGGGTCGCCTCGACGGTCGACCACACCGCCGGGCGCGCCGTCGCGGCCGTCAACCGGCTCATCACCGACGTGAAGGACGGCCTGCGCCACGGGGACGGTACTCCGCGCCTCGAACGGATCGCCCCCGTCGCGCTGGTCGCGGCCGGTGTGGTCGGGCTGCTGGTGGTCTCCCTGCGCCGCAAGCGCTGATGGCCGGGCCGAGGTGCACCCTCGCGGGCGCGCGGCGCGCGGGGGCAGGTAGGTTCGGGGCGTGAGCGAGAACACCACCCACGACAAGCTGCCCATCCGCATGCTCCACGACCGCGTGCTCGTGAAGTCCGACACCCCCGAGGGCGAGCGCCGCTCGGGCGGCGGGATCCTGATCCCGGCGACGGCCGCGGTGGGCAAGCGGCTCGCCTGGGCCGAGGTGGTCGCGGTCGGGCAGAACGTACGGAGCGTGGAGCCCGGCGACCGGGTGCTGTACGACCCCGAGGACCGCGCCGAGGTCGAGGTGCGCGGAGCCACGTACGTACTGATGCGCGAGCGGGACCTGCACGCGGTCGCGGCGGAGCGGCTGGAGGGGTCGAAGGACTCCACCGGGCTGTACCTCTAGGGCCGTACCCGCAGGAGGGCGAGAGGGGCTGGTGGCCGAGGTCACCAGCCCCTCTCGCGTGCCCTTTGCTACGGTGGTGGGGAACCCCCGACGAGACGCGCCGTACCGGGTAGCTGGACCGCAAAGACGACGCACCCCCGTTCCGCTCTCGTCCCGGAGGTGCCTGTCATGGCCTGGGTTCTGCTTCTCGTCGCCGGTCTGCTCGAGGTCGGCTGGTCCATCGGCATGAAGTTCACCGAGGGCTTCACCCGGCTGTGGCCGTCCGTCTTCACCGGTGCGGGGATCGTCGCCAGCATGGTGCTGCTGTCCTACGCCGCCAAGACCCTGCCCATCGGTACGGCGTACGGCGTGTGGGTGGGCATCGGTGCGGCCGGTGCGGCGGTGCTCGGCATGGCGGTGCTGGGGGAGCCCGTCACCGCCGCCCGGATCTTCTTCATCTGCCTGCTGCTGATCGCGGTGGTGGGGCTGAAGGCCACCTCCGGACACTGACCGCCGGCCGGCCGGGGTGCCGGTCATTCGAGGAACACCGACGGGGGCCGGCGGCGCGGGGCGAGGCCGCCGGTGGTGGTGTCGGTCTCGCCCCCGGTGGTCTGGCCGCCGGTGGTCTGGCCCCCGTTCGTCTGGCCGCCGGTGGTCTGGCCGCCGTTGTCCTGGCCTCCGTTCGTCTGGCCGCCCGTGTTCTGGCCTCCGTTGGTCTCGCCGCCGTTGTTCTGGCCGCCCGTGTTCTGGCCTCCGTTCGTCCGGCCGCCGTTGTTCTGGCCGCCCTGGTTCCGGCCCCCGTTCGTGCGGCCGCCGTCCGGCGGGGTCGGCGGGTTGGGGCGGCCCGTCTCGTCCGGCGGCCACGGCGGGCGGGTGCCCTGCGGCTGCTGCGGCGTGCTGGGCTGCACCGGCGGCGGGGGCTGGGCCGCGCCCGGTTGGAGGTCCAGGTCGAAGTCCGCCGGCTCCGTCCCCTCCAGGGCCTTCTTCGTGTACGCCGCCCAGATCCGCGCCGGGTAGCCGCCGCCTCCGAGGCGGGGCTCGCCCAGGGCCCCGTACAGGGACTGGAGGGTGCCCGTGTCCGGGTCCTGGCCCATGACCGAGACCACCGTCACCAGGTCCGGGGTGTACGCGGCGAACCAGGCGGCGCGGTCCAGTTCGGCCGTGCCCGTCTTGCCCGCCGCCGGACGGCCGGCCGCGAGGGCCTCCGTACCGGTGCCGTTGTCGACGACGCTGACCAGCATGGAGGTGGTCGTGTCGGCCGCCTCCCGGCTCACCGCCTGCTGGGGGGTGCGGTCGGGCAGGTGCAGGCTCTCGCCGTCCTTGGTGATCTTCTCCACGAGGGTGTACGGGGTGCGCCGGCCGTGGTCGGCGAGGGTCGCGTACGCCTGGGTCATGTCCAGCACGCTGGCCTGCAGGGTGCCCAGGGCCATGGCGGGGCCGGCGTCGAAGTTCGGGGTGTCCTCGGGGATGCCGAGGGCGACGGCCGTCTGCTTGACCTTCTCCGTGCCGACGTCCACGACCATCTGCGCGAAGACGGCGTTCACCGACAGGTCGGTGGCGGTGTTGACGGTGATCTGACCGTACGACTGCTGGCCCTCGTTCTCGGGGGCGTAGGGGATGCGGGTGCCGACGACGCGGCGCCGGTTGTCGCCGTTGTAGACGGTGTTCGGGGTGATCCGGCGGCCGTCCTGGGTGCGGGAGTCGTTCTCGACGGCGGAGGCGAAGACGAACGGCTTGAAGGTGGAGGCCACCTGGTAGTCGTGCCGGGTCGCGTTGTTGACGTACTGCTTGGTGTAGTCGACGCCGCCGTACAGGGCGACGACCTTGCCGGTGGCGGGGTCGATGGAGGCCCCGCCGGCCCGCACCACCCGGTCCGCGGGGCGCGCCGCCGGGTCGAGCTTGTCGGCCAGCTGCTTCTGGACGGCGCTGACGAAGGCGTTCTCGCGGCGCTTGTCGATGGTGGTGGTGATCCGGTAGCCGCCCTCGGCGAGGGTCTTGTCGTCGAGGATCCTGTGGTCGCTGATGTAGTCCTTGACGGCCTCGACCAGGTAGCCGCGCTGGCCGGAGAGCCCGGCGGCGGCGCGGACCTTGCCCGGCTCGGGGAAGGTGGCCGCGGCCCGCTCCCGGGCGGTCAGCCACTTCTTCTTGACCATGCCGTCGAGCACGTAGTTCCAGCGGGCGACGGCGCGGGCGCGGCTCTGCGGGTGGGAGACGACGTCGAAGGCGCTGGGGGAGTTGAGGAGGGTGGCCAGGTAGGCGCCCTCGGCGGTGGTGAGCCTGGTGACGTCCTTGCCGTAGTACGCCTGGGCGGCGGCCTGGATGCCGTACGCGTTGCGCCCGAAGTAACTGGTGTTCAGGTACCCCTCGAGGATGTAGTCCTTGGACTTCTCGCGACCGAGTTTGATCGCGATGAAGAACTCCTTGACCTTGCGTTTGATCGTCTGTTCCTGGCCCAGGTAGTAGTTCTTGACGTACTGCTGGGTGATGGTGGAGCCGGACTGCGTGCCCTTGCCGGTCGCGGTGTTCCAGGCGGCGCGGAGCATCGCCTTGGGGTCCACCGCCCGTTCGGAGTAGAAGTCCCGGTCCTCGGCCGCCAGTACGGCCTCCTGGACGCTCCGGGGGACCTGGGACAGCGGGACGTTGACGCGGTTGACCTCGCCGTCGCGGGCGAGCGCGGAACCATCGGCGTAGAGGAACACGTTGGACTGGGCGGTGGCGGCCGAGTTGGCCGGGGGGATGTCGACCAGGAGGTAGCCGGCGACGAGGGCGCCGCCGATCAGGAGCAGCAGGAGGAGGACCGCGCCCGTCACCATCCGCCAGGTGGGCAGGAGGCGCCGCCATCCGGTGCGCTTGCGGCGGGGCTTCTTCCCGGGGCGGGGAGCTTTGCCGGCCCTGCCCCGGGGGCGTTGCGGGTGCCGCCGGTCCTGCGATGCCGACGTGTCCGGATCACGAGGTGTCCAGCCCGGGGGTGGTGACGGGTCGCTCATCTCCGGGTCTCCTCGTGACCGTGTGAAATATCCACATCTGTACCTCATGGTGTGTACCCGATGGCCGCTGGTTCCGCGTCGGACGTGCGAAAAACGGTCGCGTGGCTCGCCCCTCCGTACTAAGACGTCGTCAGCGCGCGCTGTGGCCGACGTGCGAACGACGTGTGACCGACGGGGGAAACGGAGGGATGCGGTGCGGCTCTATCTGGCCGTCGCGGCGGGCGGGTTCCGGCGCTACGCGGCCTACAGGACGGCGACGGCCGCCGGGGTGTTCACCAACACCGTCTTCGGCTTCGTCCTCGCCTACACGTACCTCGCGCTGTGGGACGAGCGCCCCCACCTCGGCGGCTACGACCAGGCGCAGGCCCTGACCTTCGTCTGGGTCAGCCAGTCCCTGCTCGCGGCCGGCTCCCTCATCGGCGGCGGCTTCCAGGAGGAGCTCCAAGAGCGCATCCGTACGGGCGACATCGCCGTCGACCTGTACCGGCCGGCCGACCTCCAGGGCTGGTGGCTCGCGGCCGACCTCGGCCGGGCGTGCTTCCAGCTGCTGGGGCGCGGGCTGCTGCCCCTGGCGGCGGGGGCGTGCGCCTTCACCCTGGCGCTGCCCTCCGATCCGCTGCGCTGGCTGCTGTTCCTGCTGTCGGTCGGGCTCGGGCTGGTGGTCGGTTTCGGGGTGCGGTACCTGCTGGGGCTGGCCGCGTTCTGGCTGCTGGACGGCGGGGGCGTCAACCTCATGGCCACCGTCGTCACCATCTCCTTCTCCGGGATGCTGCTGCCGCTGACCGTCTTCCCCGGCGGCTTCGGTGAGGTGGTCCGGCTGCTGCCGTGGGCGGCGATGCTCCAGGTCCCGCTGGACGTGCTGCTCGGCACCCACGCCGGGTCCGGGGCGGCCGTACGGGCGCTGGGCTTCCAGGCCGTGTGGGCGCTGGCCCTGCTGGGCGCGGGGCGGCTCGTGCAGTCGGCGGCCACGCGGAAGGTGGTGGTCCAGGGTGGCTGAGACGACGGCCGACCGGGCGGAGGTGACCGCATGGGGGGTGGAGGTGCCGCCGGCGCCGGCGGGGCGCTCCGGCCGGCTGCGCGAGGGGTTGCGCGGCTACGGGCTGATCGCCGGGATGTGGATCCGCTCGACGATGACGTACCGGACGTCGTTCCTGCTGGCCACCGCCGGGAACGCGGCGATCACGGTGCTCGACTTCGTCGCGATCGCCGTCATGTTCTCCCACGTCGAGGCGCTCGGCGGCTTCACCCTGCCCGAGATCGCCCTCCTCTACGGGGCGTGCTCGGCCTCCCTCGGTCTGGCGGACCTGCTCCTCGGCAACACCGAGCGGGTCGGCGCCCGGATCCGCGACGGCTCCCTCGACACCATGCTGGTGCGCCCCGTCCCGCTCCTCGCGCAGGTCGCCGCGGACCGCTTCGCGCTGCGCCGGCTGGGGCGGATCGCCCAGGGGCTGGGGGTGCTGGGCTGGGCGCTGTCGGTGCTGGACGTGCACTGGACGCCGGGCAAGGTGCTGCTGGTGCCGGTCATGGTGGTGGCGGGCGCGGGGATCTTCGGCGGGGTGCTGGTGGCCGGCGCGGCCTTCCAGTTCGTCGCCGGAGATGCGGCGGAGGTGCAGAACTCCTTCACGTACGGGGGCTGCACGATGCTCCAGTACCCGCCGACGGTGTTCGCGAAGGAACTGCTGCGCGGGGTGACCTTCGTCGTGCCGCTGGCCTTCGTCAACTGGCTGCCCGCGCTGTACGTGCTGGGGCGGCCCGATCCGCTGGGGCTGCCGGGGTGGGTGGCGTTCCTGAGCCCGCTGGTGGCCTTCGCGGTGTTCCTGCCCGCGTCGCTGGCGTGGCGCGCGGGGGTCCGTTCGTACCGAAGCACGGGGAGTTAGCTGTGTCCGATGCCCTCATCTCTGTGGAGGCGGTCGAGAAGGTCTTCGGCGTACGGCGCCGGGTGGGGCCGCTGCGCAGGGAGAAACGCGAGGTCAGGGCGGTGGACGGGATCAGCTTCGCGATCGCGCGGGGCGAGGTGGTCGGCTACATCGGGCCCAACGGGGCGGGGAAGTCCACCACGATCAAGATGCTGACCGGCATCCTCACCCCGAGCGGCGGCCGGCTGCGCGTCGCGGGCATCGATCCCTCGCGGGAGCGGATGCGGCTCGCGCACCGGATCGGGGTGGTGTTCGGGCAGCGGACCACCCTGTGGTGGGACCTCCCGCTGAAGGACTCGTACGGGCTGATGCGCCGCATGTACCGGATCCCGGAGGCCCGCTACCGGGAGAACCTGGAGCGCTGCGTGGACCGCCTGGAGCTGGGCGCGCTGCTGGACGTACCGGTGCGGCAGCTGTCGCTGGGGCAGCGGATGCGCGGGGACATCGCGGCGGCGCTGCTGCACGACCCGGAGGTGCTGTACCTGGACGAGCCGACGATCGGGCTGGACGTGGTCAGCAAGGCGCGGGTGCGGGGCTTCCTGCGGCAGCTGAACGAGGAGCTCGGGACGACGGTGCTGCTCACCACGCACGACCTCCAGGACATCGAGCAGCTGTGCGAGCGGGTGATGGTGATCGACCACGGCCGGCTGATGTACGACGGGGCGCTGGGCGGGCTGCACGCGCTGGGGGAGGGCGGCGAGCGGACGCTGGTGGTGGACCTGGAACGGGAGCTCCCGCCGCTGGAGGTGGCGGGGGCGCGGGTCGTACGGGTGGAGGGGCCGCGGCAGTGGCTGGCCTTCCCGGCGGGCGACTCGGCGGCACCGCTGGTGGCGGAGGTGGCGGGGCGGTACCCGCTGCTGGACCTGTCGGTGCGGGAGCCGGACATCGAGGACGTGATCGCGCGGATGTACGCGGGGCGGGGGTGAGGGGGCGGCGGGGGCGGGCGTACGGGGTCGGGTGTACGGGGTCAGGGGTCGGGTTCCGGGGGCGGGGTCAGGGGGAAATCAGGGGTGGTCCCGGGGAGGGCCCCGGGGTCCGGGCCGTTCACCGGGCGGCCGTCTCTGCCTACTCTGAGCCGCATGAGTGACGAGCGCCCGGAGCCGGCGACGCCGGAGAAGACGTCCCTGGAGAAGCCGGCGGCTGCGCCGGCCGAGGGGGCCCCCGCCCCTGCCCCCACCCCTTCGCCCTCTTCCCCGGCCCTGCGGGCGTCGGACGCCGACCGGGAGCGGGTGGCCGAGCGGCTGCGGGACGCCGTCGCCGAGGGCCGGCTCGACATGGAGGAGTTCGAGGAGCGCCTGGAGGCGGCGTACACGTCCCGCACCTACGCGGAGCTGGAACCCCTGACCCAGGACCTCCCGTCTCCCCTCGCCTCCGCTCCCGCCGCCTCCTCCGCCTCCTCCGCCTCCTGGCAGTCCAGGATCGGCGGCCCGGCGGGCGCCTCCTCGACGGGCCCCTCCCCGACGGCCTCCGCCACCGCGGTCGCGATCATGTCGGGGTTCGAGCGCAAGGGCCGCTGGACGGTGCCCGCGCAGTTCAACGCCGTGGCCTTCTGGGGCGGCGGGGAGCTCGACCTGCGCGAGGCCGACTTCGCGGCGCGCGAGGTCGTGATCACCTGCGTGGCCATCATGGGCGGTATCGAGATCACGGTCCCGCCAGGCGTCGAGGTCGACGTACGGGGCATCGGAGTCATGGGCGGCTTCGACCAGGGCAGGTCCCTGGAGAACCGCCCGGAACCGGGGGCTCCCCGCGTGATCGTCAACGGCCTCGCCTTCTGGGGCGGGGTGGCGGTCAAGGTCAAGGAGCCGAAGCGACCGAAAGGGAACGGCAAGAAGCTCGACGGCGGCGAGACCCGCAAGGAGCTCTAGGTGTATTGATCACGAGCGTTGTTGACGCCGGTCTGGTCTTGATCATGGCGAAGACCTCCGGTGTGGTGGGAGCTGTCTAGGAACTCACCGCGCGGA